>CAYVHK010000010.1:20522-38990 GCA_964451145.1 uncultured bacterium
TTTTGAGTGCGATTTGTCCTGTTTTCAGTGATAAGCTAACTACTGGTAGCTGATCCCAAACATTGCCAGCATCAAAAAATAATGTTCCACTCATTGACCTGTAAATAGGGAATCTGAGTTCCGAATTCAAAACCAGAAAAACGTCCCCCCGCTGTGTATTCCTAGGTCCAAGCGATCTTTCTGCGTACCCTCGAACGGTTGTGGATCCCCCGGCATAAAAGCGCTCAAATGAGATAATTGGATTTTGACGGTTAGAACGCAAGCCTTCTGCATATCCGGCACGAATGGCATGAGCAAGAACTAATCCGTAAATCTTCTGAAAATACCGGTGATCAGTTGTAAGTTTAATAAAACTGGTTTTTCCACCGATAAATCCACCCGCATACTCAACAGCTAATTCGTTCAACCAACCATTTTGAGGATCCAAAAAACGGTCACGGTTATCTCTACGAAAAGAAACTCCTAAACTGCTGACAGTTGTAGTACCGAGTAACTTATTACTCATCAATTTTCTGCTTCGGTATTGTAACTCTTGGTATTTGTATTGTAACGCTAAATTGCTATTCTGGCTGGTTCGTTTTGCCAAATTAGTAGTAGCTCCTCTTGCTCGAACATCTTCTCGCTCCTCTAAATTATCCTCAAACACGCGGAAAGTGCCAATCGTTTGACCTAGAAGCCAAGGTTCAACTATTGTAGCTTCATACAAATTGCCACGAGTACTGATACGAATTTTCATTCCAGCGCGCAAATTACGACCGTAAAGATTGTAATCGACTAATTCAACAGTCGTTCGCAGACGATCTAATGGATTATAACCTCCACTTAGGCTGATGCCTTTTGTCTTTTTCTCACTGACTGTTAATACTACATCCAACACATTTTTTTTCTGTCTTAGGTCAGGCAGGTTTATTTCTACATTCTTAAACAAGCCTAGCATGAACAGGCGTTGCTTAATTTTGTCTAAACTTTTGAGACTAAGTTTTTTGCCTTCTTGCAAACCTAGATGTTCAAATTCTCTAACTAATACGTAAGCTTTAGTTTGCTGATTGCCCAAAATTGATAAAGTACCCATCTTAACAATTTGTCGTTCTTCGAACTGATAACGTAAAACACCATTATCATATTCTGGCTCAACCGTAGCATAGATATAACCAATTTCATCGTATCTGGATTGTAATAGCATCTGGTCTTGCATAACCAAATCGGTGTTGTATGCCATATTAGGTTTAATTTTTAGCCATTGTCTAACTTCACGGTTGCTGAATACAGTATTACCGTCTAAAGTAACAGCCTGAACAATCTCCTGATTCAGTTCACGACAAAAGAAGGTTAAATGAAGTCGTTTTTTGTCGTCTTGTACTTTCTCATTTGTGACAGCAATTTGATTAAATCCGTACTGCTGATACAGAAGTTCAATAGCTCGACGATCCTGTTCAAAGACTGTCGGGTTAAAGAGTCCGTTTGCTGATTTGACTGGCAGGATCAAATCAACCCAACGCCTGATTTTTGATTTAGATCTCGGACGGGTTTTGATTTGGGATAGCAACTGTTTATACTCAAACATTTGATTGCCAACAAAAGTGATAGATTCGATTAGTGGTGGTGCTTCAGTTTCGATTCTAAATTCGATGTGCACAGTACTCGGTTGATCATTGAATGAAGGTTTCATTTCTTCAATTTGGTAAGTCACGTCAGGTTGTAAGTAACCTCGCTGTTGGTAAAATTGACGAATCCATCTAGCATTGCCCCTCAGGGTAAAATCCGAATAGTTATCCTGCTGATAAAAATTAATAGTTTTAGCAACCTCTTTCCAAATCGCTATTGCGGCTTTATTGTTGGATGTAGCTGTAAAGATGACTTTCGGTCCTTCTTGAATCTGAAACACCAATTTGATTTTGTTGTTGTTCTTTTGATAATGTTCAACAATTTCTACTTGAACTGTTAGATAACCTGATTGACGATACTGACGTTTCAGTTTTTCTACATCTTCAAATAGTATTGACTGATTATAGATGGAATCGATCTTACTATCGATTTTTTTGGATAATTTTCTTTGCGTGAGATTATAGTTGCCTGAAAATACAATTTGGCTAATTCTAGTAGCTTCACCCGCGTTGATGTGAAACTGAATATCTATGTTTGGCTGCCCATCCATTCTCACTGTGCTGTAAATTCGTGGTTGAAAATAACCATGCTTTCGGTGTAGGGAGTTAAGTCGTTTCACATCTTCTGCTACTAAATCAGCCGTATAACTCACTCCAGACTTAGCTCGCAAAACAGATTGACATAAATCATTGCTTAATTGTTTTGCTTTGCGGCCACCTAACCCAAAAACAAGTTTCACTTGACGATATCGTTTACGACTTGTCATCTCAAACACCAAAATGGCCCATCCAGTTTCTTGGTCTGGGAATACCATAACTGTAATTTCTTCATATTCGCCCTGTCGGTAGATAGATTCAATGCTGCGACGAACTTGGTGTCGCTGTAAAGGCAAATCAATCCCAACTTCGGTACGTTTTTTTAGTCGTTCAAGGACAATCTCGTCATCAATAACTTCACCATTCAGGCGATACTGAACGCTTCTAATAATGGGCATATTTGAAAAAAATTCTAAAGAGGTATCTGGCGCTAATTCAGCCGGTGAGGATAAAATCAATGAGTAAAACAACCAGTAGAAAAACAGTATATGCCCGACTACCCTAATTCGTCCAACTATCTGCGATGGTAACATCAATCTACCATCAAAAACGTTTCTCGACTTTTAGGTCAACGCCGAATTTCCCTTGATCTCGTTCACCTTTGATGGCAAAGTTTTTACCTAGTTCGTACTCAATCTCGATTCGGGGTTCTGTATGCAGTTGAAAGGTGGAAGAATAGGTCAGCGCCAGCCGATTAGAAATTTCCTTCGTAAGCAGAAAACGAGAAGATTCAAATTCGTTAGGGTTAAGAACTAGACGTGTTTGCCTAAAGCCCATCAATCGAGCAATGCGACCACCAAAGTAGCGTTGCCCTTGCTGCAAAACAAAACTAGAAACCATTGGTGATAACTGGTCTTGTGTTCTGAGTATCGTATCAGTACTACCGAAGGTTGCAGTTTGTAAAGTGGAGGGATCAATCATACCTAATGTCAGAATGGAAAGAATCTGTTTTTGGTCTAGTCGATATTCTTCACCGACTTCTTTTTCCAGCACTTCAGCTGACAAGACAGGATTATGCTTTTCGTTGAGGTAGCCATTTAAGTTGGCCCGAACAACTAAATCTCGGTTCCGAATTTGCCCGTCAACTGTAACCAGATCAACGTTCCGAATCGGTTGCGTCGTTTCACTTAAAATAGTGTATTTAGGGTTAAAAACAAATTGGCCACCATTATTTTCGATGTAGGATCCAGACAAAATTTTAAATGGTTGATCGATAGCAAATAAGGAGAATTCACCTTGTAGCAGGTCAACGCGACCGTTGAGAATCGGTTGCCAAATAGGTCCGATCAGTTGGCCATTAATAGCTGTTTCAATTTCAACATCACCAAATTCAGAGGTTAGCTTGATATTCTCGGGAGCTGAGATTTCTAGGTTCAGTTTTAAATTTTGCCAAAAGGGAAACTCAGATACAAATTGACGTAATGCCAAGTCACTAGAGGTGTCAGACCAAATGGTTACTAAATCCTCCCAACGTTGTTCATACTGACCTTGGCTAAAGATTAAACTTCCTTGCAAATTACCAGTCAAAGGTTCCCAGTCTAGTGGAGATTGGCTAGTCGAAGTGGTCTGCCCACTAAGTAATAAGTCAGCTCGATTTAATCTAATATAGTACAAGTTTGGTTGTTGAAAGGAACATCCATTATCGAGTTGTAATTGTACATTGAGATCAGTTGTAATTTGGTTTACTAGTGGTGACCACTCAGATTTCACCCAACCTTCCAAGTTGTAAGTGCCATCATTGAGTTGTCCTTGAAACTCACGGATAACAACGCCCTGATCAGTAAAAGCCAAATTGATATTTGTCTGTTCGATATTGAGGCGTTGATCGGGCAGATTAACTCTCACCTGTTGAAACTTCGCTATTCCTTTCAATTTAGGGGTAGATAAACGTCCACCCAATGTGAGGTTCAAATTACCTTTGCCGCTGGCATAACCAAATTGCGAAAGTAACAAGGGTAGAAGTCCCAAGTCTTTAGCTTGTAAATCTAGCCGGCCACTAATTTGTCGTTGATCAACTCGCTTCACATCGTCTATTTCTAAATCAAAAAACAACTGGTTTTGGTCTATTTTAACTCGAACTGGTTGATCTGGTTGTCCAATAAATAGATGTTTTCCGTCAAAAAACACTTCACCGTCGAAAGTATCTACTTCTGCCTGATTGATTCGGATTGGTGTCTTAGCCTGATGATAGCTCAATTTAAGTTGTGGATTTTTTAATGTTCCCCCTATATGAAAGTTGGTATTCACTTGGCCACTAATTGACAGGCTCTCAGGAATTTTCCGATCTAAATCAAGCAGTTGAATTAGTGTTTGCAGATTAATATTAGACATAAGAAAGTTGAAGTCGAATTGATCTGATACATGCCAATTTCCTGAGCCCGTAATTTGTAATTCATCTAGTTCGGTAGCTTTTGGTGTAAGTAAAGTTCTGGCATCACTAACCAAGATGAACGGATCTAAAGTCAATTGTTGACGATTTAAATCGAATCGCAATGGTTGAACATTAGTAAGGTTTTTCACCCAATAATCATCTTCTGATTGATTATACTCCTGCAGCCTATTATCATCTATTTTAGTATCTAAACTTTGGATTTGACGAATTTGCAATCCCAGTTTTTCAATTGTCAAATCAAATGTTGGATTGGTTGCAATAGCATTTAAGGAGTTGTCCATTAAAGGTATAATACAACCAAATCTACCAGTCAGTTGTCCTGAAACCAATTCAGAAAATCGAGAAATTGTCGCTCCTCCTGAATTGTTAACGTAATTTTTCCATGCCGATGACAGAATGATGAAATCTGAGACTTCAGCTGTTTCAAATTTAAAATCCTCTACAATCAACTTTTTTGGTTGCAAATGATCGATTTCAATTTTTGTTTTTGCTTCATAATGGCTATTACCAATGTTAAACTTAAAAGTTGGCACTATTAGTCCAGTTGGGCTAGTGTTAACAGTTGCCTTGATTTTAGATAAAGGCAAATCCAGAAAATTGAGGCTGCCATTTATCCACTTCAGATTACCTTGCATATAAGGGGCCGTAGCTACACCAAGTAAATAAAAATCAATTTCCATCTGGCCTGAAACTTCGCTTGGCCAAATTGAAGTATTCAAATGAGGATATTTTAACCCAATTGTTTGCCGCATAAAGTTCGAGAATTTCCCCATATTTATAGTTTCACCTTTGAGTGTAAACGCCATTGGTTCATCCAAGAATTTCCAACCCTGTTTCTCACTGCTGGGTAATAGAGATAAATGAACGGGACAATAACCTGAAAGTTGGAGGACTTCAGCATTAGATTGACCAGTTTGGAGTTGCAAATCAGCGTGAAATAAATCATCGTGATAATTCATTCGGCCAGCCAACTTGGTTAGGGGAAAATCCACTTGCCATATCGAATTAATATGGGGTGATTCTAATGACTGTGTTATGGTTAGCCGGCCACTCAATAGTTGTTTCTGGCTTGATTGATTGTCAAAATTCAAGCCCAAGCTAGGCATCAGGGGGGAAACCAAGCTGTACACGGCAGATAATGGAATTTGGTTCAGTTCCAATAGCAACGGTTTTGCTATAGTTGACTTATTAACTAATTGGGTTGGAACTAATTGGCCAGAAATCTTTAATACCGTTTCATGGTTACTGACAGTTTGGGTCGAAAAAGAAAAATTATCAGCATACAAGATGTTATTAGTGTAACGGAGATGGATTGGTTCTTGTGCATAAAAAGGTGTATGTCCTATGTTTATTGATAGAGTTGGACAGCTAATAGCTGCTGAATTAAGGATCAAACCTTGCCCTTCCAATTGACTAGTAAAAGTTACAATTCCGTTGGCTGGTTCGTTGCGTGAATGAAGCAAATACTGCTGAAAATAAGGACGAAGTTCTACTTTGTGACCATTCAAATTCAATTGCCATTTTCCTAGTTGAGTAACTCCCTCTGAATGGTCCAAAATTAAACGCATATTGCCTGTGGCCTTGTAATGATCGCCCATATTCAAGATGTCAGTTTCCCATTCAGATTTTATCAAATGAATGTCGATATTACTAATCTGGTGTCGATCAGTTGGTTGCTTAAACGATGGGAATTGACCACTGACTTGGAGACGAGCAGTTAAATTATCGATGGGAATTGGTAAAGTATTAAGATTGAGGTGTACTTGATGTAAACCGATTGAACCGCTTAAATTAGGATGCTCTAAACCGCCGCTCAGTTGAGCAGAAAGATCAACCATACCCGTCAAATATTGTGCTGTCGGCCAAAATGAAGACAAATCAAGTTTGGATAGATCAAAATCATTACACTGCAGAGAGATTTTGTTCTGATCCTTAGGAAATTCACTAATATCAGTGGAAATCACAATCTCCGGTAGGGATTGATTCAACATAAGTTGTCCCCACAAATTGACCAGATTCTCATTAATCAATAGATCGGTTTTACCTAGCGTTATACGCTCCTTGTCAAATTTTAACTGGCCTAGACTCCTGTCCAATCTGAGTTCAATTTTTTCATTTCTTTGATTAATTTGTCTCATTGACAGGGACAAATCAAGTTCAGGGGTAGACCAATCAACAATCAAATCGTCAAAAGATTTATTAGAGGATAGGCGGTAGTTAATCTGACCAGATAGTACTGGTGGGAAATCAAAAAAGCGAGTAAAGTAAGAGGCCGACATTTTTCCGCTGGCAAAATCATGTACTGAGATAGATTCATTTATCTGATTATTTTTTCTAGGTCTTATGTGTTTATCGGCAACTAAAAATGTTGTTTCAGTTTCTTTAGCTCCAAGTAGGCAAAGTCGTTCAATACTCCAACCCTTATCGCTCGGCGTATGTATGGGACCATAATGAATACGAACCGAACCTTGATTGATTAACTGTCTTAAAGACGTCCTATTATCGATATTTGGAGCACCTAAAAAGGCAGAAGAAAAACTAGGAGTTAGAGACAAATAGCTAAGCTCCATGCTCAACTTAACTGTAGATAAGTCTTCGAGTTGCCCATTTAATGTCATTTCCCCTTCGGCTACCCCTTGAAAATAGCTGCCTATATGGGGATTAATGACCTGTAGAATAGGGCTGATGTTCATTTGTTTACCGCGAATCAGCAGTTGGTAAGGTGTACCAGCAACCGCTTGTACTGTTCCCAATAAACGACAGCTGGTATCGAATCCGATTCCTTCCAAATCAAGCCTATGGTCGGAATAGACTCCAGTAATTGTTGCATTTGGCAAATCAATATGACTATATTCTGGTATTTGATAATGGATATTGGTTAAGTCGGCTTGAATATCAATATGTGGGTAACTAGCATTGCCTTTACCTATCGCAGTTACTACCATCTGGCAATCAATTGGAAAATCAGGAATATTTTTGGCGTAAGCCACTTGTTGAAGACTAATTGAATCGGTTTTAAAATCGAGGCTATAGTTTAGTTGGGGGTCAATTTCAAATTCCATTACCCCTCTTTGTTTGCGAGCAAACAGTTCAAAATTTTCTACCTGAACTAGATAGTCATCAATTATCATGGGAAGAGTTAGCGGTTCAAACGTTAAATCCCAAGCTTTCCCTTGCGTGATTTCGAACTTTCCACGTCCATCCAAAGCTGTGAGGCTACCGTTCAAGTATAAGTGTCCTTTGGCTAAACCTTCCACTGGGTAATCCGCACCAACCAAGCGGATATAGTCTTGAATATAAAATGGGTCAATTTTCAAAATAAGATCTAAGGGCACGTTACCCGATGTCTTGGCTGTGCCAATAATGGTCAAAACGCTTTGATTTTTGACCAGTGTGAGCGGTTGGATGGTAACAACACCGGATTGGTAATTGAAATCGGTGGTTAACACACCAATCGGGACTTTAAACAAGTGGGCTTTCGGGACTTGCAATCGGCCGTTGATTCTTTGCCCAACCACCGTTCCATTCAATTGACCAATGCCACTTAAATCAGGAATGTCGAGAATTTGAGATAGCTTCCCCATTTGAATTTGCTGAATTGAGAGATCGAGTTCTCGCTTCTCAGTTAAACCGGCTGAACCGCTCAGTAGGATTTGGGCCTTGTCTAAATTTGCAGTGGCATTCAATTGGTCTTGGTCAATAGTCCAATTAAGTACCGATACGCTGATTGGAATCTGGTTCAATTTCGCATCGGTATAGGTGAGTTGACCATCAATACGACAATCGGCTAAATCAAGACTATCACCTTCAAATGAAACATGGGTATCCACTTCTCCAGTACCAACTACAATACGGGTTAAATCGTAGATAGCAGGGAAAAATTGTTCAGATTTGGCTTTCAGTAACTCTATTCGTCCGTTATAACGTACACTTGATTGTGTGTGCTTTTTTTCAATTTCCACCCGACCATTTAGTGTGCCACCGGCCATTTTCCCTGAAATTTCCCGCAAGAGTAGGTGACTCTCGGAAAATCGAGCGTAGGTAGTAAACTCTTCTATGGTCAGTTGGTTAAGTTTAGCAAATGGCAAGCGAATGCCTAATTGTCCTGTAATACCTTCTACCGAACCATGTGTCTCCAGACGAACTTCGGCTACTCCCTCTATTTGATGAGAATGATCAGGGAAAAAATGGATCAGATCACGAAAGTCTAAATCAACGTCAATTTTTGCTTGGAAGGTTGTAGGAGACTTGTCAAGACCTGTTTTTAGCTTTGGGACATTAGCTTGACCAGAAATAGAGACCTTAGAGTTACCAAGCGCCAACTGAAGTTGTCGAAGTTGCCCAGCAGTCTGGCTGAGGTCGAATTGGGTTTCGATGCTATCGATTTTTGCCGCGACCCCATTAATAATAATTCGACCGTCTTGAACTGCTAAATTTCCCTGATGATCCCAACGATCAAGAGGTCCTTTTACCGACAATTGGATACCGGTCACTCCGAATTGAAGATTTCGTCGTGGATCTACAATCTTGATGCTCCCATCTTCTACTCTGACATCAGCCACTTTAGAGCGGCTGGCTAAAGCTACGGTAGCAAAATTTTGTATCTGAGAATCGGTCGATGGTTCTATGACTCGAAGTTGAGGCAAGATCAAACGACCATCTCGAGCAACTGTCAGATGTATTTTGGGATCGATAACCTTGAGTTCTTTGACCAAAAAGCGTCCAAACAAAAAGCCCCAAAGATGGTATTTAAGCTGAATTTCTTTCGTGGCAAGCAGATCGTCTTCTTTTGCTATATTGGTTTTAATCACAATATCTTGTATACTCAAATCAGTCAGTATATTGCCACGAACTTTTCCAACCTGAACTGAATGGTCAAGTCGATGTTGAAGTTGGCTTTCCAAGACTAAACGAATTTTTTCTCGCAAATAATCGGATTTCACGAACCAAATCCCGGCTACAACCAAATTGAATAATAATAATCCAATTAGGAGTAGAATAACCCTATTTGTAGAAAACTTGTAATTCGACTTTGTTGCCATGTGTTATCTAGAAAAAACTAACCAATCAGTTTTATTCCTGTCATTTATCTAATTCTACTGACTGGCCTTTCTCTGCTGAGGCGTAAATACCGTCAGTAATTCTTTGTACTATCAGCGCATTTTCTAGACTAGTTTTGGGTTGTTTTTGTTGTTTTATCGACCGAGCGAAATCTGCAACCGGTGTTGTGTTAGCAGGTTCCGAATGTTCGTAAATAATTTCTGTTTCTAAGCCGTTATCAGTAACATAGGTATATTCCAGTTGGTAAGGGTTATGTTGCAACATATTCATCTTTAGAGAACCTCGATTACCAATAACTTCCCAAGACGAATTTAGTCCAGTTTGTGTTGACATATATTCGCCACGTTCGACGCTTATCACTATATCATTTTGACAGCGAATCAGCGCTGTATAGTGTGTTTCTGCATCCGAATCTTGTACGACATAATCAACAAACTCGTTAGCAATAGACCATGTTTGAGCAAAAACGGTTTGGGGATCTAATTGCCATCCGGTCAGGCCGAGCAAAAAATCGAGATCATAACTACTCCAATTGACCAAAATACCACCACCATTGAGCGATTTTTTAAGTCGCCAATCAGGTGGTAAGTCTCCTTTAGGTCTTCTAGCGATAGGTCGTAAATCACGAAAAAAAACAGACCTTAATTGGCCCAGCCTACCTTCGGCGATAAATTGAGTGGCAAAATCAGCTCCATCGAATAGTCGATAACGACAAGAACAGCAACCACTCGTGAGATCACCTCTGGATGTAATCAGTTGTTCTACCTCTTGAGCATTCATTGCCACTGGTTTTTCGATTAACACATGTTTTCCAGCAATAAAAGCTTTTTTGGCGACTTCTGTACGGAATACTGTTGGGAAAGCGAGAATAACAGCTTCAACTTCTGGGTCTGCAATTAGATCAGTACCTGTTTGGTAAACTTTAGATGGTTGAAAATGCTCAGTTGCTCTTGCCCGATATGACTCTACAAGATCAGCCACAGCGACCAATTCTGTCTCTGGTGAATTGATAATGTCTGTGATATGTTTGGTTCCAATTACGCCACAGCCGATTACGCCGACTTTTACCAATTGGTTTCCCACTATTTTCTCCTTGCCTGATTTTTGACTTTCTATTTTCGTGTTCCGGCCAGTATCTGGGTTGCCAAATCCATTGTTTTTATCCCCTCTTCTAAATTAGCAGCCGGCAACTCAATAGGCAAATCGGCCTTGATTTGATCTAGAAAATATCGATTTTGCAACCAAGTACTATCGTTTTCTGGTACTGGTAAATCTATTGTGTTCCCGTTTTGACAAATTTTTCCTTCTGATACTCCTTGCAAATAAGCGGAAATCCCATCCCCGTGAATTTCATAACGTTCCAATCTAGAACCAGCAGTATAATTAGAAATTAAATGTACTAAGCAGTCGTTATCAAAAACGATAGTAGCACCATGAACATCTCGGTAATCCGAAGTTGCTCGTCTTACCACACTATGCACTTCGGCTACACAACCACCAGCCAAAAATCTTACAGTATCGATAGCGTGAATCGGTGATTCCAACAACATCACATCATAAATAGAGGTTGAAAATTTACCTGTACTGATAAGTTGTTTCACGTTTTTATGAAATTCTCCAACCACTTGAACTATGGTTCCACTATCTGCCACTTTTTTTCGAGCTTCGCTAATGAATCCATTAAAACGACGGTTCCAACCAACCATCGCTTTTGCTCCAGTCTTACTGGCTGTTTCGAGCAATTGCTGTGCCTGTTCTAGATTTAGTCCCGGAGGCTTTTCGATCAATGTATGGATACCACGCTCCAAGCATGGCTGAGCCAGTAGATGATTAAGATGTGCGGGCGGAGTTACCCAGACTGCATCGAGATGTTCTTGATCCAACATAGTTTTTAAATTATCATAGCCAGAAGTAGTGCTGTATTCTTCGACTACTTTTTCAAGAGATGTAGAAACAGGATCGCAGACAGCAACCAATTCAACATCGGAAAATTCTGTTAAAATTCGGATATGTCCACGCCCACGACTCCCACAACCAACGACTGCAACTTTCAAGCTCATAATAAATTCCCATATATCATAAAATAATACTGAGTCAAATTCGGCACAATTATATCACAGCCCGAACATGAGTGAAAAAAGAGAAAAGAAATGAAATTTAGAAAAGGTGCCGTTATCGGTTAGATATGCACAAAAAACTATCTTTCACCGACCTGCCTAACGGACAAAGCAGGTCGGTGAAAGATAGTTTTAACGTTGCGTTTATTTTTCAGATTCTACAGAATCTTGGTTGTGAGGTTTTTTTACAGAGTTATCATTAGTTGACGCCCCGTTTTGTCGCCACTGATTAGTCGCTTCTTTCAGCCGCTCTATGTCTTCAGGATCGCGAACATCGATAATATGTGGAGTTATGATGATTACGATCTCCGAATTTTCGACTATCTTTTGTGTTTTTCGGAATAATCGACCGATAAATGGAATATCCCCCAAAAATGGCACTTTGCTTTCGACTTCCTGTTGCGTTTCACGCATCATGCCACCAACAACCACCTTTGCACCATCCTCAACATCTACATATGCACTAATAGTATTAGTTTCTGTAATTGGAGCATTAAACTCAGTGAATTCAATGAAGTTACTGGCTGTGATGTCATCGATTTCTAAACCAATGGTTCTTTTGCTATCTTTAGTAGCCAATGTTCTTGCAATGTGAGGGATTAAATTGATATTAATACCAACAGGTGGATCAATAAAACCATAGTTGTAAAGAGGCTGAATCCCCGCATTAAACCCACTTGCATCTCCACCTCCACCTAAGTTAGTCGCATTGACACTTTGCAGATAAGGAATTGATTTACCACTACTCCAGCTAATCTCTTGATTATCTCGTGTTAGTAGCGAAGGCCTTGATAATGTCTTCACTCGGTTTTCTCTCATCAGAGTGTGGAGAAGTGCTAGATACTCGTTGGTAGCCAAAGCATAGTTAAAACCAGAGATTTCACTAGCCAATCCCAACTGTGTATTTAAACTACCGATTAAAGGATTATTGCCAGTTAATTCCTGACCAAAGATGCCTTTTTCGGAGGCAGTTAATTCCAATCCTAACTTAGTGTCTTCATCCAAGGTAATTTCTAAAATTTCAATCTGAATCAATACCTGACCACGAATAAAGTCAAGTTGCCGAATCATGGCTTCTACATCGGGTAGGTAACGTTCTAAGGTTTGAACAACTAGAGAGTTAGTTTGTATATCAGCTTCAACTTCAACTTTCCCATTAAGAGACGTGACATCTATTTGGGCTTCATTCATTCCCATTCGCTGACGTTCAATCTGTTGCCAACCTCTTTCATTAGACGAACCACCACTTCCCTCATCCCAAACTCGCTCTAACAAATTTTCCATTTCATTTGCATCTGTGTATTCGAGCTTATAGAGTCTAGTCACTTCTCTCTGCCCTTCTGGTGTTGGCACATCTATTTCTTTAATGAATTGTTCGATAAGCTCAAAATTGCGAGCAGTTGAGGTCGATATGATAATAGAATTAAGCGTCGGATAAGCTTCAGCTACCACATTTCCAGCCAACGACCCCTGATTCTGGTTGCTTTGCTGTTGTAAAAACCAAAATCTTCCACCACCACCACCCGAATTACCAGAATAGATACCACTAATCATGGCTTGCAGGTTTTCAGCTGCTGCATATTGGAGGCGATAGATCCGCGTTCCCCACTCTTGGTCAGGCATACTGACATCTAAATCTTTGATCAATTTATCAATTGTGGTAAAGTTTTGCTGGGAAGTTGATACTAATAGTGCATTGAGACGTAACTCAGGTACAATGTGAACATTACCTTGTACACCAAACCCACCTCCGGATCCTTCATCTTGACCGCGCCCTCGATCCCTTCCTCGATCCCACCAAGGACGCCAATCATCGTTCCCACCTGCATCTCCACCTTCAAATAAAGCGGTCAAGTCTTCAGATAGTTGCTGAGCGTCAGCAAACTTGAGATAATAAATTTCCAACTCATCTTGTGTATCAGATTCGTCTAGTTCGTTGATGATTTTTTCTAAAAAGGAGAAATTACGAGGATCAGAAGAAACAACGATTGCATTCAATCGCTCATCAAAGGCAATACTGATTTCGCCGACTACACCTTGTTGACTGTTACCATCCCGACCTCTTCTACCTCTGTCGCGACTACTCCGTCGCCACCACTCTCGGCTATTTCTACTTCGAGAGGACCCACTACTGGTAGCACCTTCCAATATTTCACCTAATGTTTCAGCTATATCTTCTGCAATAGCATAATTGAGACGAAAAATACGAACTTCGGACTGAACATTAGGAGCGGTATCTAATTGTGCAATTAATCTCTTAACGGATTCGATATTTCTGGCTGTTCCTTTCAAGATCAACGAGTTGGAACTTTCGTCAGCGGTAACTTCGACAGGTCCACCAATCATGTTAGTTGTTGCTGCACCACCTGCCCTAGTCACGTCTTCCTTGTCTAGTTTATCCCAGACGCGTCTAGCCCTTTCTCGATCACGCCTAAACATATTGTTGAAGACATCCGCTAGACCAGCAGCCTCGGCATTGACAAGTGGCACAATCTCAATCAAAATAGGATCTACTTCCGAGTCGTCAACGCTTTGCAAAATTGTGACAATCCGTCGCACATTGGAAGACACATCAGTAATAACTAGTGAGTTACTGAAATCATCAGCAAAAACATTAGCTGATTTATTAATTAATGGTTTGACCATTTTTTCGAGCTGTGTAGCTTGAGCTGTAGTTAGTTCAATTACATAGGTTTGAATTTCGTCAGAATCTGAGACTAAGGTAGGATCAGGTGCAATTCGCTTAACAGGAACCTTCATCTGCACGGCTTTTTCAAAGGTCGTTATCAATAAAGTGCTATCTGTCTTGATCATGGTTAGATTGTATTGGGCCAAGACTGTTTTAATTTTTTCAAGTGTTTCTTCTAGAGTAACTGACTTCAGATTAGTAAGAGCAAACTTCTTCTCTCGAATATCTTCTTCTGAAGCAATAATGGTGTAATCTGTCTCCTCACCAATGAAGCGAATCAATCCTTGCAAGTCGCCACTAGCCAAGTCAAAATCAAATTTGGTAGCAAGACCGGCTTCGTCTCTTTCAGCTACTTTCATATCTTGACCTATAGCCATTCTGGGTAGGGACATCAGTATGACTACTAAAAATGTCAAAACAGATACTGAAAAGAAACAGTCTAAATCAAAATTTTTGAAAAATTGTTTTTTCTCAGGTGAATTTAAGTATGAGTTCGATTTCATTGATTTTCCTTGCTATAAAAACTCTATTATTGAAAACTTTGTCTGATAGTACTAGGTGTTTGTTAATTGCTTCGGCTTCAAGATTCTAGATATATCACAGAATATTAGCAACAAAGGTTAAGTCAAAACCGAGTTGATTTTTTTTCTTATCTGCTACCACGATTTTGAAATTCTTGATTTCTAGCCATCGCAATCTGTTTTCGACAGCATAAATAAATCGACTAATTTGTTCGATTTGTCCCTGAAATTTCATACTAACCATGTAATAATTGGGTTGATAAGTGTTTGACACTTGATCTAAACTTTTTTGTACAGACCGATATCTTTGATGAATTTGATTCAAATAATCTGTAAAATCTTTAATAGCCAATTGATTTGAATCACCCTCGGAGCCATAGTCTTCCAGTAGAATTTCACATTCACTCAGCAAGATACTGTTCTTTTTGAGTGGTGAATAACCATTATCTTTTGTTTGACTTAGGTTAAGTTGAGAAGGAATCAGGCCTTCTTTACGGCCACTGATTTCCCATAAATTGTCCTTAACTTCAGCTTTTATAAAATCAATTAACTCAACACGAGCATCTAAAGGAATTGAAACTGGAAGATAATCAAAACCGTTACGTGTCCATTTGACATTATCATTATCCTCACCCTGATCAGAAACGATCTCAGTTTTTGTTCCTTCTAAGTTTCCTTCATCGTCGTCACCAGAAACATCCGTTTCCTGATCACCGTTTTCATCTGTATCCCAAAAATTCAGCATTGAACCAACTGCACTCTCAGCTTCCTCCGCCAGCCGATCTTGTTCCGCTTCTAAACCAGCCAATTCGTCGTTCAGCGCATCAAGATATAATTGTGCCACAAAGACTGTTTTTGCTTTGTTATCAATTTTAGCTGACTTTTTACCCGGTTGCTTTTTAATATTTAATTGATAGTTAGATTTGACGCTAGCACCACTAGCCACGCGCGAAATCTCCCGAGCAATAATAGCCTCCGGCTGTTCACCAACAAAAATTGGTCCTTGAATCTCTTTTAGTTGATCGACATTATCAATAGTACCACCTTCTTGTTCACGAAAATCTATTAAGAAACCAGCCTTTTCGCGGAAAGAAGGATGGAGACTAGCCAAGTCGGAAGATCGCCTAGCTTTATTGAGTTGTATTAATAGATCTAAATCCTTGATCTCACCAGCTAAAGTATCAGAGATAATTCGGCCTTGTAACCCCGTTTGTTTTCTATTAGAAGGTCCAATTTGAATTGCTTCCTTGGAAAGAGCAACTAACGCCTGGGCTTCTAATAGTTGACCTTGCTTGATTTTTAGTTCACGACCTAACAAATCTAGGTTCAGATGATCTTTGGTAAACCAACCTACTGAAAAAACTATCAAAACCCCTAAAAATACTACTAATTTTTTTTCTCGACTACTTAATTCTCTCATCTATTTTGCCGATCTGTACTTATTTCCTTACTATTGATAATAATCAATTTTGTGAAGTTGATCTCTCTACAACCTTCATCTCAATCCGATAGCTAATCATCTTGATCATCTTCTTTGCCAATTCTTTCTTTGGCCGCTCTCACTTCAGCCTGTTCCTCATCACTCATCCTTTCATATTCTTCAACTGAGGGCAGAATTTCTCTTGCTAATCGATCTTTTCTTGTTTCTCTTTCTTTTTCTTTTTCACGCCGTTCTGCTTTTTCTTTTTCACGCCGTTCTGCTTTTTGTTCAATTTCCTCATTTAAAGATTCTGATTTGGTTTTTCTCCTGCTGCTAGAAGTTTTATCAGAATTTGATTCTGACCTATTTTCTTCGCCGTTACTATCTTTACTATCTCTTTGCCAATTTTCTCCATTATTCTCGTTCGTTTTTGGCTGATTGATGCTAGAAGCTTGTAACCCCGTACCCAAGTATCGGTGCTCAGACAGTGTTTTGACGGCTCCAGCTTTAATTGAGCAGGTAATCTGGACTTGAAATATATTTTTTCGGTCTTTCTTTACACTAACGATTTGACCCTGTTTTAGGTCTCTAAAAATGCCAGACTGATTGAGAGCAGTAATCAAATTACTAATATCTTGATGAGAATTAGCTTCAACATTAAAATTAAGTCGCGCTTTGGTTAAATCGTTTAAGTTAGTTAGCTGAAAAGTAGTCAAAGCCACCTTCGTTCGATCGCCGAGGCGAAGACTAAACTCACGAAGCAAGTCCAAGGCTGATAAGCGAGGAGTCATCAGTTCAACTACAACTAATTCTCGATTCAATGTACTTTTGGCTCGATTGGCATTTGACCTAAGTTTTTGCAACTGCTGTTCAACTACATCAACTTGTACCTGCTGATATTGTCCCCAAGACAATGCGCCAACAGCTAACAAAGCAACAACGCCAATTCCCGCCGCCGTTCTAAGCAATATTCGACGTTGTTGGTCTACTCGCTGAATTTGCTGTTTTTCTGGTTTAGGTAGTAGGTCAAGGTCAACTGTATTGTTTAAAAAGGCAAAACCTTGACCTACTACAACTGCCAATTGATCGCTGAGCTGCGAGAAATCATTATTATGGGTAATACCAAGGGCTTGTAGCCTCGATGGAATATCCCAAACATGAGTTGAAATCGAAAGCGATTTGGTCAAATAATTAGTTAATCCACCTAAGCGAGAACCACCACCAGTCAGCAAAACTGTATCGGCCATTACTGTTGCGTTAGCTTCATCCTGTTGGCAAGCAGCAATTGAACGTTGAATTTCAGCAGTTAATCGCTGGCACCATTTTCCTACGGCCGTTTTAGATAACTCGTCATTATTAGTTGGAATTAACAAATTCCGCTTCCGGTCCTCATTCATATCGAAGTTTGACATCGAAAGTGGTTCGCTTTCATCGGTTTGTTTTGAAGAAGAAGTCTCATTAACTAGTGAAAGCGTGAGTTGATCACCGCCTAAGGGGAAACTCCTAGAAAACACAATCTTTCCATTTTTTAAAATGGACAAGTCGCTCCAACCAGCACCAATATCAATCACTATGGCTCCATCACTTTGTTCGGCCATTTTAGATGTTGCCACCATAGCCGGCATTACTGCTTGAGGAGTAGCATTTATCGCTTTCAATGGGGCTAATAGTTTTTCCATATCGGTACGTCTAGTAGCGACTAGCTCAACTGACAATGCTTTGGATTTTTCAATCGGATTATAATGGTCGAAGACCACATCCTCGGTGGCAAAAGGAAGCACATCTTCGGCTTGAAAAGCAACAATATTGTCCAATTTAGTTTTACTAAATATACCGACTTCCTAAATCTCACGGTATACAAGGTCAGATGGGGTCATCTTTGGCTATGTTAATTTAATGTTTTCCATTTTGAATGGATTAACGACCTTCACGTTATTGGTTAGTCTTAATGATAGAATATGATGTTAATCATTGAAAAGATTTTGTGATCATTATCGATTGAAGGATGACTTTCTGATATGGCAAATATCATTTTGATAGTTGGTGCAGGGCCTGCAGGTTTAAGCG
>CAYVHK010000010.1:39000-48672 GCA_964451145.1 uncultured bacterium
ACAATATTATCCAATTTAGTTGCATCCGCTAAACCATCTATGGGCAAACCTTCTATCCGACGGGTTGTGAGCAAAGCCCGAGAAATCGATAATACAAGGGGTGTTTTTCTGGGAATTTCAAGTGTGTTGATAGCGGCTTCTATACTGTTAGCTGTAGCTTGCATTTCTCTGCCAACTGGTTCTCGTTCTGCGTACTCAACAACTGCACTATGAGTGATGACAATTTCATCTTTTTCGTGCCTTTGCTCCAAATGAGCAGCTTTGACACTGTGAGTACCAATATCTATGGAAACAATCCGACCTTTTTTTGCCATAATTTATTTGCCTACTACCGTCTTTTAGATGAATTTTTTATATTATCATCTTAGTGTTGTCGCCAATAAGTCAATTTAACATTTTCGCTGGTGCGATCAACAATTGACTCACACTTGGCAACTATTTTACCATTGCTATCAATACCCGAACCTATAATCATAAATCCGTGCGACCGAAAAGTAATACGCCCAGCTAGATCCTTAAAAATATCTATGCTAAAACCTTCAATTTCGAAGAGATCAGTGATTTTTTGAAATGGGTTTCCTTCCACATTTTCTAAACTGGGATCGTTATCCTCAGGTGCTGTCTCTCGCCGAGTGATAATAGCTGAGGCCATCTCTTCTGTCATGTTGGGTAGCAACATCAATACTTCTGCAGGTGCCGTATTTAGGTTAATTAGACCAGATATAGTGTTCCCTTCCACCACAGTAATACTGTCAACAATTTCTCTAAATTCGCCTTCGGTAATTAGCTTGACTTCTTTTAACTGGTCAATGTTATTAAAACTTCCGTTGTCATCTCGATGGTTAATAATACGGTCAGCGGTACCTTCCCCGATTCCGTCTAGATCTGCTAATTTTTCAGCATCTGCAGAATTGATATTGATTTTTTCATCGTTTTCATCATCAGTGGTAAGACGATTTTCAATTTGATCAAAAATGTCGTCGGGAACTGCAGAAGCATCTAATAAATCACCTAAATTGTTGAATGTCCGACCTTCAATTAAAGCATTAGCTTCGTCCTCATCAAAAACAGACGATCTATTACCTCCTTGAATCTGACGGATTTGTTCTGCATCAGCCTGATTAATATTGGTTCGTTGTGTGCCATCTGCTGAGGTGTTTTTATCAGCTGAGTAAACCGTGATATAGTTGATTAATCCATTCAATTCCATTTGTCCAATGGCATTAATATCGGCACGTAATTCCATAGTTTGTCCCATTGCGTCTCCAAATAAAATCTGCTCAGTCATACCTTCAACTCTTCCCAAATCTCGAATGGTACGGAATGGTCGTGCTGCTTCAATTTTCTGGGCTAAAGTCTGTACACCTTCTTCTAAATTAGTATCTTCTTGATACCCCGCTGATTGAAGTAATTTGTTTAATGTATCCGTATCGACGGTATTGATATTAATTTTCGATCCTTCATCAGTCAAGTTAGCCGAAAAAGTCAATGTTCGTCCTACCTGAATACCATCTTCGACCTGTCCAGTAATAGGTTCAGCCCAAATTTCGCCTAGGGAATCAAAACTAGTCTGATCGACACGTAAATAGGCAATAGCTGTCTCAATACCGGCTTTGGCTGCATAGTAGTATTTAGTACGATCAGTAAAATTAGCCTGTGTTCGTTGTTCTAATCGAACAGAAAACAAAAACTGCGTAGCTAACACAGACAAAACCGCCATAATCCACAAAGCTGAAATTAAGGATAACCCTGATTCTGAATTGTCAGGATTGATGTTTTTTATTTTTAGCTGAGTCATTGCGCTAACTGTAATACTAACTACCTGTTTCTCTAGAAAAGTTAGCACTCATTACTAAATACACCAGTGTAGATTGAGTGACAGATCTATTGTCATTCGATGTTGTTCCATCAGATTGAGAAAAATTGCCGGTGGTTATTTCATCTTGATCGTATGTGGCATCCTCCGAAACAGAAACCAAAACTTGTATTGCCAATGGAATTTGTTCTAGATCTTCCCACGATTCGTACCATTCTTCACCATCAAAATATTTTAAATCGAACGATGAAACTTGTGTTGCTAGAGCTGTTACCACAGCCTCAATTGGGTTTCCTTCTTCATCCGTTTCTGGTAGTTCGCCTGTTTCTAACAATGGTGTAACGATCAATTCCGGATCAAGTTCAGTGGTCGCAATTCTTAGTAAGGCAACTTCGGGAGCATCCTCTTCCAATCGGCTAGTTTGTAATTGACCTGATAACGAAGACTGATCCCACATTGATTCTAACGGTTCTGGTTCTGGTCCTATCATGTAGATAACACGTTGAACATCAGTTGTTGTTGAATTCGACAGTTCCGTCATTTCACCAGAAACTGACGTGTCGCTTATTCCATTCAGTTGTTGAAAAATAGGATCAGGAGTGGTTTTGACTAACGTAACGAAGCTAATGATATCTTGTTGCATCATCTCACTGTCACTGTTTTCCGTATCTTGGCTCACTAGCAGGAGGTTAGTATCGCCTTCAATTGCTTGCAAGTTTATCAAGTCGGTTGTAACTTGATCTAGACCGGCTCGGCATTTCTGCATTAGCAATATTCTCACTTCAGAACTATCATATGTGCGAATCGCCATTCGAAAAGTAGAATAGGTAACACCAGCAAAAACAGATAAAATCGAGATGGAAACCAACAACTCAATCAAAGAAAATCCTTCAACACCGGTATTGGATTGATTTGTATTCATAATACTTATCCGATATTATTTGCAGGGTTACCTTGACTTTGACCTTGATTTTGCTGTTCCTGTATTTGACGATCCGATACCAATGTCTGCAAAGACATAGATTTCTCTTTTTGACGGTATTGCCAGAAAACCGAAACTGTTACTTGACGTAAGCCTTCCAATTCCTCTGAATCAATATCAACTACAGTAATCGACCAAGTGTATTGATCATTACCATCAAATTCTCCCTCCTCAGTCCGGACCTCTGGGAATCCTTCGGCCTCAACTTCTCCCATTTTGTATTTAAGTAGATAGAGAGCTGTGGTTCGATTCTCCGCCAGTGCCTGCCCTCTGGCTCCCGAAGTAAAAGCGTTTAATAAAGGGGGCAACGATATTCCCAAGATAGCGATAGTGACTACAATTTCGACTAGCGTGAATCCATTTTGCTCGGTTTCGATAGACCGACTTAATTCAAGATCCACTTTTCTCCAACATTTCTGCACTGATTTGCTCCAATTTTATACGTGCAGTAGCATACTCAATCTGAATTAAAATGGTCGGTTGCTGTTCTTCACTTATAGTATCTACAGTTGAGACTTGGCTTTGTAGCACAATTTCAGTTTTTGA
Organism: uncultured bacterium; assembly: GCA_964451145.1. Taxonomy (GTDB): domain Bacteria; phylum Poribacteria; class WGA-4E; order WGA-4E; family UBA9662; genus TMED15. The sequence goes on from CAYVHK010000010.1 coordinate 42,345, forward strand.
TGCCGTTCCATTTGGTGAAAAATAGACGTAGCCTTGTCCAGTCTGGATGTTTTGTGGTTCGATTTGTGTGATGTTTTGCCTAATGTCTAGGCTCGCAAATTGAACAGAGGGATCCAATTCTTGTGGTTGGCCAATTAGGGGACCAGTTCGCGTGGCTGTTGGTTGCCCCATGTTCAAAACTGATTCTGGTTGTAAATTATCCATCTGTTGAGTGAGTTGATTGGGTTGAACCAACGACATATTCTGCCCTATGGCAGAAGCAAAATTTTGATTAAAAGTCTCTACATCAGCCAACCAATAAAGATTTTGATCCATATCTAAAATTACGAAGAAACCGGATTGTTCTGTAATTGCCATGTTACGAGCAAAGTAGCATAAATCCCTTATACCTTTCGCTGAAGCCTTTAATCGGCTAGAAGCGACAATACCTTTGAATGAAGGCATAGCAATAGAGGACAAAATAGCAATGATAGTTAATACAATCATCACCTCAATTAAAGTGAATCCTGCCAATAACTGTCGATCGGATTTAACTTTCGTCCTCAACCCAGTTGGTAACATCGGCGTTGTAAGAGTCTCCACCTTCTTTCCCATCTTTTCCATAGGAAGTTAGATCATAATCGTAACCATAATGGTTGCCGGGAGATAGGTATATGTAGGGATTACCCCAAGGGTCGTTAAAGGTAGCATCCGTTACATAAGGCCCACTCCAATTCTCAACAGAGTCTGCTGTTCGCCATAGAGATTGTAGCCCTTCTTCGGTTGAAGGATAGTTGCCAACATCAATTGCGTAATTTTCCAGTGCGGTTGAAAAACTTTTGATTTCGAGCTTAGCTTTGGAGACCTTGGCTTTATCAACATTTCCAATGACTCTCGGTCCTATTACACTAGCTAATAAGCCAATGATTACGATTACAATGGTAATCTCAATTAGGGTTACACCTGATTGACCATCATCTTCTGTAATGACGAGTTTTTGCCATATTTTTTCTAGCATCCTTATTTGTATCTCCTTAAAAATTATCGTTTCTTGATGGTGGTCAAGGCACTTATCCGCCGATCATTGAACTTGCTTCAAAGATTGGTAGAATCATTGCTACCGCAATAAAACCAATTACCAAACCCATAACTAAAATGACCAGTGGCCCCAGTGAGCCAGTGACACGTTCTAAAGTTTTTCTAACTTCGACATCGTAATAATCTGATAATTTACCCAGCATCTGCTCTGGCGATCCTGATTCCTCACCAATGGAAATCATGTGCACAACCATATCGGGAAATACACCGCTCCCATCCAACTCGTAAGCTAAAGTGGAACCACCCTCGATTTGTTCACTAGCCATGGTCAGTGCATCGCTATAAATTCGATTGCCGACAGTATCCTTTGCTACGTTTAATGCGGGGACTAGAACCACTCCATTTTCTAAAAGAGTTGCCATTGTTCGAGTAAAACGAACAATGGCAAAATTACTGAATACTTTTCCAAAGATCGGAAGCCTTAACTTGAGTTGGTCAAAAAAAAGCTCACCATTTTCTGTTTTTCCAAACTGACGCCCAAACAATATAGCGATGATGGTGCCTCCAAGTACTGCCCACCAATAGGAGCTAGTGAAATCAGCAATCGAAATGAGTACCTGTGTGGCACCAGGTAAAGAATTTCCACCCATAGTTTCAAACATAGCCGTAAATTTTGGTACAACAAAAACCATTAGTACTGCAATCGCAGACACACTCATACCCATCAGAATCAATGGATAAAATAAAGCTGATATAACTTCATTAGTCAGGTTGCGTTGTCGTTCAGCAAACTCGGCCAATCGAGACATAACCTCGCCCAGAACACCACTGGCTTCACCAGCTCGAATCATACTAACGTATAAATCTGAAAATTGCTTAGGATGTTGTGATAGAGCATCAGCCAACGTTGAACCATGCTCCACGTCGTACTTGGTTTGTTCAATGATACGCTGTAATTGTGGATTGTTAACCTGAGATAGAGTAATATCCAGCGAACGCACCAAGGGAATGTGAGAATTAACCAAGGTGGCCATTTGGTAAGTGAAAAACTCAACTTCTGCGGGTTTAACCCTTCTTGTGGTCAGTTGTGCTAATTGGGCTTGTAATGTGCTAGCAGTGGCGGCTGAATCCGAAGCACTGCTTTCAGGAGGAAGTGAAGTGTTGGCGTTTCCAGCTTCGTCTGGGGTTAATTCAGATTGCTCAATCATGGTCGGCCAATAGCCTCTCACTTTCAACTTAGCAACTAAATCAGCTCTAGAATCAGCTTCCTCATTGTTAGTAACACTGGTCCCGGTATTGGTAACAGCTTCATATCGAAATCGTGGCATTATGTTAGGCCGTAGCTCGGTTTTGAGCTGGTATTTTAGAAACAGAAACTAAAATTTCGTCTTCTGGAGTTAGACGAGCAATTTCATCCACTGTTGTTAAGCCATCGACAATCTTACGCCAACCATCTTGACGCAAGCTAAACATTCCTTGATCTAAGGCTAAGCGTCGGAGTTGGCTACCGGAAGGATTAGTCAGTGTTAGATCTCGAACCTCTTCACTAATCGGCAAGACTTCAAACAGTCCAAGTCGTCCACTATAACCTCGATCTCGACACTCCCGACAACCAACGGCTTTGGGGATTCTAAAATCGTCCATGTCCATATAGCGTTGACGTTCAATTTGAGAACGAACCATACGGCGAATTTCACGCTCAGACGGTTTATAGTAGTCGCAACAAGCAGTGCAAACACGTCGGGCTAACCGTTGAGCAATTATTCCTTCTATTGTTGAAGCCACCAAATAGGGTTCAACATCCATGTTGATCAAACGTGTAATGGCAGATGGTGCATCGTTGGTGTGAAGAGTACTGAAAACCAAGTGCCCAGTCAGAGATGCATGAATAGCCATCTCCGCCGTCTCAAGGTCTCGAATTTCGCCAACCAGCACAGTATCAGGATCTTGACGCAAAATAGAGCGCAAACCAGCCGAAAAGGTAACACCAATATCAGGGTTAACTGGAATTTGATTAATACCTTCTAGTTCATATTCGACTGGATCTTCGACGGTAATGATTTTGACACTTGGTTCGTTGATTTGTTCCAAACAAGCGTAGAGAGTTGTCGTTTTTCCATGTCCAGTTGGCCCAGTAGCTAAAACAATACCATATGGTTTTTTCAAAAACTGCTGGAATAACTCAAGGTTATCTTCCATTAATCCTAGCTCTTCCAAACCGTATGAAATGGATTGTTTGTCAAGGATTCGCAAAACCACACTTTCGCCGTGAACTGTTGGTACGGTCGAAACCCGTAGATCGATTTGACGATTTCCCAAACTGCGAATCCTTAAAGCAATTTTTCCATCTTGAGGCCTTCGTCGCTCGGCGACGTTCATATTAGCCATAATTTTGATTACTGATGTAATAGCCCACTGCAACCGAGCTGGAGGGGCCGGTTGTTCTTCCAAAATGCCATCGATCCGATAGCGAATTTTGACTTCACCGGCAAAAGGCTCAATGTGAATGTCGCTAGCACCAACACGAACGGCATCAATAATAGTTTGCTCAACAGCATGGACGACTGTTGGATCTTGAGCCAAATCCTGTTCGTTAATGCCAAAATCGTCGATAGTTTCCCGTTCTATGGTCGAGATTGTACCAACCGGTCCCTGAATACCCTCGTTCAGAATTGCACTTGCGGTCTTACCATAAAAGAGAACAATCACATTTTCAATTTCTGAATCCTCAGCTTGAACCGGCTGTATCTCGCAACTAGTAATCAATCGCATCTCATCTAAAAGAACAACATTAAGTGGATCAATCATGGCAACCGTCAGAACCCCTTCCTTCAAGCTAATGGGAAAAACCTTGTTGTCGTATGCAAAGCTAGCAGGTATTTTTTGAATAACTTCCTGCTCCGGAGCCAGACCTTCCAAAGAAATTTGTTCCGGATTTAGGTTGTCGAGATAATCAAACGATTGCAATTACTTCCTCCATTGAGATAGATTGGCGATATAAACCTACAAAGTTTAGTAGTTCTTAATTAGTTGGACTTACTCGTAACAATTCTGTTCGTTCTGAAACGAATTTATTTGGTGAACCTATTTCGATCTACAACAGATCATTACCATTTCCGGCACTTAAATCGGCAAATTTAGACGACATCAAATAGCCTAGGTTTAGCATACAAAGCTCTGTTAGTAAAAGGAATAACTAATTTTGTCACAGATCAAAGTTCATCCAGAATAGTCAAATCGGTCGTTGGTTTTTGGCAGGTGTAATTTTGACAAATGTAGATTGTGGCTGATTGATTGATAGAAGTTTTATTTGCCAATAGTGGAATATAAGCCTCGGTAGTATCCAATTCAGACGTTTCAGCAATCGTATTTTTCCATGCTACAACTTTATTAGGAATAAAGCTACCATGTAGAGTGGAGCAAACGGCAGGTAGTTGATCAGGGGAAGCTGCAATCGCGACCTCCGTAGGCTGCGATAACAAAAAATCAAGACTACACAGGAGTTGGGCTGAACCAGTGGGGGCTGCCGCTAACTGACGGTAGTTAAGTTGTAGAATTTGTTCTACTTTGGATTTATAATCAGGCCGATCTAGTAAAATAGCTAATCGAAGAAGAGCATGGAGTGCCATTGATGTTCCCGATGGCGTCGCACTATCATAGGCCAATTTGGAACGGACGATCAAGTGTTCGTGCTGTTGACCGGTAAAAAAGAAACCACCTTCGGATGAATCCCAAAATTGATCAATCATAATCTGGCATAATCGATCGGATTCCCGCAACCAACGGATATCAAAACAAGCTTGATACAAGTCAACTAAACCTGCGGCAAGGTAAGCATAATCCTCCAAATAAGCGTTGAGATGGCTCTTGCCAACTCTATGTGTATGCCAGAGAAAACCATTCTTTTGCATCATTTTCTGACTAATAAAGTCTGCAGATTTGATTGCTGCTTTCAAGTATCTATCATGGTGTAAAACTTGGTAACCAAATGTCATACTGCGAATCATTAAACCGTTCCAACTGGTCAAAATCTTATCATCTAAACCAGGTTTGATTCGATTTTCTCGTTCAGCCAACAGTTTTTTCCTTGCCGAAATCAATAGGTTAGAAACTTCTAATTCGGATAAATTGACTGTTTGGGAAAACTCCTTGATGCTAGTTTCTACATGCAAAATATTATTGTGCTCAAAATTTCCGGCCTCAGTAACATTATAAAAACCACAGAAAATCATGGCTTGCTCAGGCGGTAAAATATTAACAACTTCATCATGTGTCCACACAAAAAATTTCCCTTCAACTCCTTCGCTGTCGGCATCTTGAGTAGAATAAAAACCACCGTTCTTCGAATCGTACATTTCTCTTAGCACATAGTCTAAGGTTTCTTCAGCAATCCGCCGATAAAAATCTCGACCGGTTGCTTGATACGCCTCCAAGTAGCTGATGGTCAAGAGCGAATTATCGTAGAGCATTTTTTCAAAGTGAGGAACCAACCACATATCATCCACTGAATAGCGATGAAATCCACCACCTAATTGATCATAGATTCCACCGTTTGCCATCTTTTCTAGCGTAATTTCTACCATCTTTAAGGCATCATCACTACCTGTGCGTTTCCAATGCCTCAAAAGTAGACATAACCCCATGCTCGGTGGAAACTTGGGAGCTTCACTAAATCCGCCTTGCTCCTCATCGAACCGAGACTGATACTGAACAAAGGCATTATCTAGTAGATCAATCGTCAGTCTATCTGATTCGGAAGGATCAGGATTGGCTAAATCTCGAATATGTTGGGTGATTTGGTTTGCATGTTCAATTACGTCATTTCGTCGTTCTCGGTAAGTTCCAGCAACACTAAGTAGAATTCGGGGAAAGCCTGGTCGGCCATAGCGATCTGTGGGAGGGAAGTAAGTTCCACCATAAAACGGTTTTAGATCTGGGGTTAGAAAAACAGTCATTGGCCAACCACCACTGCCGGTCATCCCCTGAACAGCACTCATATAGATTTCATCCAAGTCAGGCCGTTCCTCACGATCAACTTTTATATTGATGAAATTAGCGTTCATTAACTCAGCAATCTCTTGGTTTTCAAAGGACTCATGCTCCATGACATGACACCAATGACAAGCCGAATAACCAATACTTAGCAAAATCGGCATGTCTTCTGTTTTAGCCTTTTTCAGAGCTTCTGGCCCCCAAGGGTACCAATCAACTGGGTTATATGCGTGTTGTAATAAATAAGGGCTAGTTTGATCAATTAATCGATTGGTTTTTTTGTTAGCCATTATTGAGAAGTATCCTTGATTCGGTTATT
>CAYVHK010000011.1:0-48428 GCA_964451145.1 uncultured bacterium
TGTCCGAAAACAGAGTTACTATTTAGTTGGCTTACCCTGCCAAATAGTAATAAAATCCTCATCGTTGTTTTCGATTCACACCAGCTTTTTTGAGCACTGAAAAAAGTATCAAAGATATTTTCAATTAGGTAAGCATATATTTAGCGGAAACTAGGTCAGAAAACTTCTTTAGACAGAAAACGATCTTATTTTTTATCTTCCATTAACGTTACTTTTTTATAGATTTAAGAAATGGGTTGATTTTAATTTAACCCGGAGCGAAATCATAGATAGGCTGTTGAATAACAACGCTTAGCACACTCCAAAAAGCACCAACGACATATTCGCCCAACATTATGCCGAACATCAATACCATCGCCTTTCGGTAAGTACCAGCCCCACCAAATTGTAGCGTTATCCACTTTAGAAAAGTGGCAATCACTAAACAAGACCAAAAGTAACCCACTCCATTTGTCATTGAAATGGCATAGCCAGCTGGGTGTAATGGGAACCACATGAAGCGAGATCGCATAATCATAAGAAAAAAAGTAAAAGCCATACCACTAGCCATGGCACCTATTGCTGGAATATCGGGTTCTTTTGGGAACGTTAACAAGCCAGCTAACCAATTAAATTGCCCAATATGGCCAATCGAAGGACCCATCCCACCACCACCAGCACCTGTTACCGCACCACCCAATCTATAGAGTTCTGATAATGTTGCCCAAAAAGTTACTAAGGATCCCCAGACTACAGCTAATAGCATAGCAAGAACCAATTTCTTTGTGTTCATACTAGCTCGCTCGGCCATTTTAAAGGCTTCCAGTTGATGTGGCATGATGTGTTCTCGGTAGCCACGCCCAGACATCCACCAATTCAAAGTAATAAAACCTAGATTGCGACCACCTAATGGCCTAGTTCCCAAGATATTGATCAAAAACTGTTGGCCATTGCACATCCCAGCCATTTCATGGGCTGGTGGGCCGATTTCAGCTCTCACTCGAGTAATTCCCACTGATAAAGCATAGAAGAAAAGAAAGTAGGGAATTATGATCCATAAGGTCATACCTGCTTTGAGGCAAAACCAGAGGATATAGAACCCAGCGGAAAGAATCAACAATAAAGCTGTGCGGTAGTGAATCGGCTCTTTACTTTCATCAATACCACTAGCTTGCCCCCAAATAGCTCTCCAAACATTGGCTAAATGTCGACGAGTGACCATGATGGCCATCACAAAGATAGCTAACCAACCTCCAATCGACTGTTCGGACAAATAGGGAAATGGGCCAGGTATTCCAACCGCGCTACCAATTACTCGCTGAACTTTGCTGAAAATATAAAAAAACCAAAGAGAAAAAGACATATCCAAAGGTAAGAAAAACCCGAGCGCAATGACAAATGGATATAGTGGAACTGGAATTCCTCCCATAGCATTCCATGGCCGATCCGTAAAAAATTTACCCCAGTCTCGGGCATTGTGCCGAACTGAAAAATCTGGTATAGAAGGGAAAAAGTAGGCCAGACCATGCCAGACATTAATCAATGCCGCAACGATAAAACCATACCATAAAAGATGATTGCGGAAAAATTTAGCAGCCCCCCCCTGTTCAGTAATAGCCATTGGTAGCTGAATAATCGGGTAGGCTAATTTCTCATGTTCAGTCCATTGTTTTCGAACAATCACGTTTAGACTAATCATGATAGCACTAACAGCAACAATGAAAGTTGTCCACCACAGAGTTGGTTGAAGCCAAGCCCCCATAATCTGTTGATTGTAGAATGGGGTGTCACCTTCGTAAATCCCCCTCAGAATTTCTCGATCAGTAACGACCAGAAATTTTGGAATGTATGTTTGAATCAAATCAGCCCAGTCGTTTTCTGGTGTGGCAAACCAGAAAGCATGTGGTAAAGCTGGAATTGTTAAAGCCAAAGTGTCATGCCCAGCAAGACCGCTAGCAATTGATAACATCACGTAAATAGTTATAAACTCGGCTTGTGACAAAGCAGATCTAGGCGCAACTTGCTTAATACCCAAGTTAATCAGAATTAGAAAAAATAGATTGAGAACAACGTTCCAAAAGAGAGAAATAGTTGTTGGGTGACCACTATGCCAAATACATTCAGTTTCAACAACCCAAAACACATTTGGGGGAATTAGCAGAAGAGCAATAAAAATGGAACGCCAAGTTACGGCTGTCCCGGTATGACCCGAGTCGATAGAGGAATTTGACCTTTGAACTGACTCATTTTTGATCATGGAAATTTATATGTTATTCGACAACTTTAACCCGATCCCCAGTTTTTAAAGAAAACTGGCCGGCAACAATAACTCGTTCACCGTCAAAAATGCCATCGACTTCAACAGTATTCCCTTGACTCAGGCCAAGCTTAATCTGCCGTCTTTGACCCGTATTATTTTCATCAACGATAAAAACCGAGGCTTGGTTTTTCTGACTCCCGATCAATGCAGAACGTGGGATTAAAATAACGTTTTCTCTTACTTCGATTGGAATACTGACTTTAGCAAACATACCTGGCTTGAGCTGACCAAGTGTATTATCGACTTCAATCTCCACGCTAGCCGACCGACTTGCCAAATCGAGTGTTGGGCTAATTCGAGTGATTTTTCCAATGATGTCTTCCTTCAAAGCATCAACCTGAATCGTAACCTTACGACCAAGAGACACTTTAGTAAGGTCAGATTCAATTACATTGACTATTACTTTGAGCTGGTCGATCTGAACGATCTCAAATAATGGTGCTGTTAGTGCTGCCATCCCACCTAAATCTAAGTTGCGAACTGATAAAACACCTGACACAGTAGCTTCGATAGATGCATCAGCCCGTCTCTTTTCTGCCAGTTGAAGTGCTGTTTGAGTTTGTATCATAAGAGTTTCTGCAGCTATAATTTCGACTTCCCAACTCTTGGCCTCTAAAGCTGACTGAGCTGTCCGAAGACCTGCTTGAGCTGCTTCAACTTGTGACATAGCCAAAGCAATATCCTTTTCCCAAGATTTAGTTTGACTAGACACGTTCACTAAATTAAGAGCTGCTTTAGCTTGTTGAACTTGGGCTTCCATTGCCTTAACATCTTCTTCTTGAGCTCCTTTCTCAATTAGTTTTTGTTGTTCTCGTGCTATCTGATGTTGTGCTTTTGAAATGTCAAGTTGGGTTTTCGCATTTTCAAAGGATTGTAAACTGATAGCGCCATCTTGGAACAATTGTTGCAACCGATCAAAATTATTATTTGCATTGGCTAAGCTAGCTGTAGCCTGATCAACTGCGGCTTTGGCTTGTTGCCGGTCTTCAGTCCGAGCCCCTCGTTTGATTTTTTCTAAATTAGCTTGCAATGAAGCCAATCCAGCTTGAGCTTGTTGAGTTTGGGATTTTGTCCTAGTCTCAGATAGATCTTTCACCTGTTGCAAGGATGTCTGAGCCCCAGCCAGAATAGCTTGAGCTTGAGCAACTTGACCTTCAACTTGAACTTGGGCTAATTTTTGTGCTTGTTTATAGTTAGCTTGCGCAGACCGATAGTTGGCTTCAGCTTGACGCTGATTGAGTATTAATTCTTCATGTTCTATTACCGCTAAAAGATCTCCTCGATTTACCCGTTGTCCGACTTCAACTGGCAGTTCCAAAATCTGTCCAGCTACTTTGGAGAAGATAGCGACCTTTGCATTAGCCATAACTGTTCCCGACAGATTCAAATCCGACCGAATTTTATCTTGTTTAGCAACTGCAACTTCTACAGGTTTTAGAGTTTTAGGTAAATCTTGAGCAGGCATCTGCTCGGTTTTTGGAGATGGTTGACAACCATTTATTCCAATAAATACGGACGCCGAAAGGAAAATAAGAAATACTAGGAATGGAAAAAAACGCTTCAGGAATATCATTGCTTTTTCTTGTCTTTTAATGTTGAAAGTGTTTGCCCGATTGCTTTTTCTAGACGAACCAATGCCACGGAATAATCATGTTGAGCTTGAAGTCGGTTTACTTCACTTTGTGTCAGTGCCAACTGAGCATCAGTCAACTCCACACTAGTAATTAGACCATTTTTATATTGTAAATTCGCTAATCGGAGACCTTCTTCAGCTTGTTCAACCGTTTCCTTTTGTACGTCCATTAACGATTGAGCTTCTAATATTTGCAGGTAAGCTGCTCTTACTTCCTGTTGAATTCCATCTCCCAATTGTGAATATTGATAAAATAACTGAGAGACTGCCGATTTAGCCTCTTGTACACGATAATAAGTTGCTAAACCATCAAAAATAGGAAAATTGATTGCCAAGCCAACATTCCAAACTTTGTTCATCTGAGTTAGTTTTTCATTATCATCAATTCTATAATCAGCCAAAAATGATAGGCTTGGGCGAGTAGTAGCCTGTGTAACTTTGACCATCTCTTGGGCCGCATACTTCAGTTGGTCTATCTGTTGTAAATCAGGCCGATTAGTCATAGACGAATCAATTAAATCATCAAGTAACCAATCGACTCGCTCATACCTAAATTCACCATTAACTTGAATGTCTTGCTCCAAATTAAGATTCAATACATTTTTAAAAGCATCTTTGGCTAAATTGACCGCATTCTGCGAACGAATATAGGTTGATTGAGAATTAGCAACTTGAACCTTAGCTCGAATAACATCAAAATTGGTTGAAGCCCCAGATGCTAGTAAGTCTTTGGCAATATTAAGCTGTCGGTTAGAAAATTCCACTGTTTGTTTGGAAACTTGGACAAATTCTATACTCAACAATAAACGGTAAAAGGCAGTTGCAACATCCAAATCAAGCTGATTGTAAGCCTCATCTAATTCCAATTTTCTAGCCAACACTGTTGCTTTTGCACTACGATAAGTGTAGTAATAACGGCCCCAAGCAAATAAAGGTTGTACTAAGGATAATCCACCTTGAAAGGTGTGGTGAGCCCCGAATTCCATTTCTGTGATGTTTGTTTCCCCCCCAATATCTGTAACTGGATCTGGAAACTGTTTTTCGTTAGTTTGACCGGACATTTGTTGTCCTGAAACCTGTTGCATTTCTGTCTGAAAACTTGAAAAGGGCGAATTTTCACCAAAGTCAATAATAGATTTGGGCAAGTCTTTAGAATAGGTATAATTTGAACTGAAACTAATTTGTGGTAATCCAATCGGCCGGGCAACCCTCAGTTGTTTCTTTTGCAAATTAAGTTTATCTGTCAAACTCTGAATTTTCAGATTGTTTTGGTGGGCATACTGGATACTATCAGTCAGATTAAAGATGAGTTGGGTGTCCTTTAATTCCTGACCTATCGCTATAAGTGCCATGTCAGATAATAGGCAAAACGCAAGTAAAATAACTGCTGTATGGTAGGGAAATCTAGATTCTTTTTCAGACATCTACAGAACACCAGCACCTAGCATGAATCAAAAATAAAGTGCCGTGGTTGGATAACCACGACACTCATTATCTAACGGGTAGATTATTAAATTGTCAATCAAATGAGCAACCGGATTTGATCAGTAACGAAGAATGGTTCCAGATTCACCGATAGCAAAAACCTTACCATCGTTGGAAAGCGTTATGTCAGCAAGGTCGACCTCGGTTGGGCTTTCCTGTTGCAACCAGGTAACGCCACCGTCTTTGGTATTTAAAAGTACCCCTTTATCCCCCGCAATCCAACCAGTTTTGGAATCGGAAAAGACAACGCCATTGAGTGTTGCTTTAACAGGCGCAATTTGTCTGGACCAGCTACTTCCACCATCTGTAGTATGATAAATAGCCCCGTCCGACCCAACGATCCAGCCAGTACTAACATCAATTGCAAAGACAGCACGCAATTCTTCTGGGCCGGAATATTGTGCAAACCAAGTTTTACCTGCATCTATTGTCTTTGCCACGGCACCACCCGCGCCAATAACCCAACCGGTTGTCTCACTGACAAAATGGACTCCAAAAAGGTTACTAAAGTCTATCTGTGGGTCGTTGACCGATTGACCATACCAGTTTTGTCCACCGTCTGTGGTAACAGCGATTTTCCCCATTTCACCAACACCCCATCCATGGGTGGAACTAGGAAAATGCAAATTATAGAATCCCAGAGCGCTTTTCCAACTAGTCATTGGATCATCAAAAACAATCCGAGTAGCGGTTCCATGCCCCTCATCTCTGGGGTCATTGACCATATGCCACTTGGAACCAGAGTCTTCTGTCTCTAGCAGAGTAGCATTACTACCAACAATATAACCTTTTTGTTCTGACGTAAAACCAACACCAAACAATTCAAAGGCATTACCACTAATTTGATCTTTCCAAGTTTGTCCTCCATCAGAGCTATGTAAAACTGTTCCAGCCAAACCAATGGCCCAACCTTGATTTCCGTAAAAAACGACTCGAGTCAAATCACTGTTACTAGACACAACTTCCCAATTTTTACCACCGTCAATAGTATGTAAAATGGTGCTAAAATCACCAACAACCCAAGCTTCTTCAGGATTTACCAGATGAACCGCGTTCAATTTTTTCTGGACTGGCCGTTCCTCCAGTGGTCGAGTAGTCCAAGTTTTTCCACCATCGACAGTAGCTAGAATAACGCCAAACTCCGCGGCTCCGTAACCATGTTTTTCGTCAGCGAAGTGTATCCCCCAAATTGGCTCTGGCATGCCGTTAGTATTTGGTACATTGCTCTCTTGACTTTCCCAAGTTTTTCCACCATCAACAGTATGAATGAGAGCTCCATTACCACCAGAAGCCCACCCCATCTGATCGGTTAACATAAAAAGTGCATCCAGTGTTGAAGCTGTTCCACTTTTCTGCGACTTCCATGTTTGTCCTCCATCAATAGTAGCAAGCATTGTTCCCCCACCACCAACAGCCCAACCAACAGTTGGACTTTTGAAAGAAATTCCCTTGATTTCGTTGTTAGTTTTAGTGTCTTGAGCTTGCCACGTGCGACCTCCATCACTGGTGTGAGTAACATAACCACCATCTCCACCAGCCCAGCCATTATTTTCATCAGCGAAAGTAATAGCACCAAGTACAGTATGGGTACCGGTATTTAGCTTATTCCAAGTTTTTCCACCATCTGTCGTTTTAAGTACCGTACCGTTGTCGCCACAAGTCCACCCCATAGTTGAGGATATAAAACGGATTTTGTTGAGTTCTATCCTGTCAAAAGAGGATGGGAATGGCATACTGGGTTGGCGTTCCCAGTTTTTACCACCGTCTTTGGTGTGAAGAATCGTCGATTTTTCGCCCGCAATCCAGCCTACTTGATTTGAATTATCCAAAAAGAAAACGTCATTAAACTTAGCTTGCCATTTAGCACTTTTTATCACTTCCCACTGTTGAGCTGATAAACTTATCACACTCAAAAACAGTACTAGCAGCAAGACCGCAATACTTTTAATTTTTCTTAACACCAGATATTTCCTGTTAGTCTATTTAGTTTGAAACACGGCACTCCAGTCGAGAACCCAATTGGCCGAATTATACTATTGAAATTACCACCCGTCAAGCCGGTTAGCTAGCGAATTCGGCCCTGTCCTCCTCTATTGGTGGGAGTTCTGGATAATTACCTTTTGCAGTCCGTAAGGCAATCAAACCTTCGATAATCACCCAAATTTGTAGTAGTTGAATGCCAATACCAAAAGAAACCAATAAATACTTTTGGTTAACCCACCAACCGGTTTCTGGATCGAATATATTGTACATCATAGCCCAAGTTGGCATTACAATCATAGCCAACATCGGCACTACGGCAAACCAAACTGGTTTATTCCGGCGAATCAAGTAAAATACAATCACCATGAAAGCCAAACCCGCCAGCAGTTGGTTGGTTGCTCCAAACAAAGGCCAGAGGATCATACCCCCACTACCAGGACTACCACTGGGACCAGGCAGCAAAGCAACAGCTCCACCTAGAATCAAGGCAATGGCAGTAGCTACATAACGATTGGTTACCAAGGATAAATCAAGCGTATGCCCGAGTTCTTGAATGACATAGCGTTGAAGTCGAGTGGCTGAATCTAATGTTGTGGCAGCAAAACTTGCTACTAAAACAGCCATTATAGCAATACCCATTTTAAGCGGAATACCAATGACCGACAAGAAATTTCCACCACCATCAATAAAAGCGCTCACCTTCTGACCTAATCTATGATTTTTCCAACCACCAATTGTTTTGCCATTTACTTGACGAATTTCCGCCGAGTACCGAGATTCCCAAGCTAATCGACCTGCGACTTGTTGACCAGTTGATTGATTTATAACCGGGGAAAAAACATAACTTGCTCCGTTTCCACTTTTTTCAAATAACCCCATACCAATTCCTGCACAGCAAGCTAAAATGACGACAACCGCTAATCCACCTTCCAGAAGCATAGCACCATAACCTACGTATTGAGCATCCGATTCGCTTTCGATCTGCTTACTAGAAGTACCTGAACTAACCAGACAATGAAAACCACTAATGGCTCCACAAGCAATAGTGATAAATAAAAACGGCATAATTGGTGGAGCATCAATGGGAATTTTTTTGGCTACTGCAGGGGCTGAGGCAAAAAGATTGGCTTTTCCTGTCAGACTAGCTACAACTAACCCCAAAATCAGTAACCCAAGGGCAACAATCAGTTCATGAGAATTAATATAATCTCTGGGTTGTAAAAGCGTCCAAACAGGTAGGACAGAGGCGATGAAGCAATAAACGAATAAAACCATTGTCCAAATAACTACTACATTGATTAATGATTGACCTAACAAAGGAATACCAAATAATCTAGATAGATCAATAGGTAGTAAGTAAGCACCAATCGCCATTGAAATGTACATAATGCCTAGGGCTATCAGAGAAGGTATCAATAGATTCTTACCTTTTTGGTGAATCCATACACCAATAGAGACAGCTAATGGTATTTCAATCCAAACAGATAGAACCGATTCCGGGTAGAGAGCGAAAATTAGAGCAATAACTAAACCAAAAATGGCTAAAACAATCGTCAAAGACATGAAGAGTACCAATAAAAAGAAGATTTTGGCTCTAGGTGTAATCATTCGTCCAGCAACATCGCCCACCGTTTGGCCACGGTTTCGCATGGAAATGATCAAAGCACCAAAATCATGAACGGCACCTATAAAAATTGAGCCTAGAACTACCCATAGAAGTGCAGGTAACCAACCCCAAAACACAGCGATGGCTGGTCCGACAATTGGTCCGGTGCCAGCAATACTGGTAAAATGATGGCCAAAAATAATCTCACGTTTAGTCGGGACATAATCAATATCGTCTCTCATCTCTTGGCTTGGCACCATTGCTTGTGAGTCTAAGCCGAAAATTTTACCAGCCAACCACTTACCATAAGTGTGATAAGCAATAATAAATCCAACGAAGCTGGCAATTGCAACTAACAAAGTACTCATTTTTATTTTCTACTGCTCCTGTGATTATTTATCATAGATGAATTCAGCCTATGATAAATACTTGTAAGGTATTTAAAAAATCTCGCATAGAAATCGGCTTAATGATAAAATAGCCACAAAAGATCATTGTCTCAGTATAAACACTCCTGACTGAAAATGAAAAACAGAATTGATTCTCTAGGAGGAAAAGATGAAATTGCCAATTGCCGCCTATATAGTTATGGTAGCTTTGATTGCACTTATTGTTTTGGCAGGACTCTTCTACAAGATGCCTGAATCAGGTCCGTTTGCTGGATTTGGTATGCCAGATAGCGCTTCTGCATCAAAAGGCTTGTCCGATCCGAGTAAACGTCGCTGACGAATAACATTTAAACGAATCAATCAAAAAATTCGTCTTGGCAATATTATCCGCCATGCGGAATTTTTTGATTGGTTAATCTCTCAGTTTAAAACTACACCTTGTCCATCTGATCATCCGCCACATCTTCTAGTTCATTCTCTTCTGATGATTGATCATCTCCGAAGTTAAGTGAAGCCCGAATTTCTTGGTCAATGGCACTTCGCACTTCATTATTCTCAAGCAGAAAGTTCTTGGCATTTTCTTTTCCTTGTCCCAAACGTTGCTCACCATAATAGAACCAGGCGCCACTTTTTCTAACAATTTCTTTGGCCACCCCCACATCAATCAGATCACCGACTTTAGAAATGCCTTTACCAAAGTCAATATCAAACTCCACCTGAGTAAAAGGAGGAGCTACTTTATTTTTAACCACTTTAACACGTACACGATTTCCAATAGTTTCACCGCCATCTTTCAGGGCTTCAGCACGCCGAACCTCCAACCGGACAGAAGCATGGAACTTAAGAGCCAATCCTCCAGGTGTTGTTTCTGGATTACCAAACATCACTCCGATTTTTTGTCGGATTTGGTTGGTAAAAATAACGGTCGTGTTGGAACGGTTAGTCACACCACTTAGCTTGCGTAAGGCTTTTGACATCAAGCGTGGTAACACACCAACATGAGCATCTCCCATTTCACCTTCAATTTCAACTGACGGTGCCAATGCGGCCACAGAATCGATAACAACGACATCAATGGCCCCGCTACGGATCAAGGTTTCAGCGATCTCTAATGCCTGTTCAGCAGTATCGGGCTGCGAAATCAATACGCTATCCATATCGACACCAATATTTCTAGCATAAAGTGGGTCAATAGCATGTTCAACATCTATAAAAGCTGCTACACCACCCATTTTCTGAGCTTCGGCTACTACATGAAGAGTAAGGGTTGTCTTTCCGCTTCCTTCATGACCATAAATTTCAACAATCCGGCCTCTAGGCAATCCTCCAACACCAAGGGCAATATCAAGACCGATTGACCCTGTGGGAATAACTTCAACGGGAACAATCTCATCGCTATTAAAGCGCATGATTGAACCTTTTCCGTGCTGTTTTTCGATTTGGGCTATAGCAAGATCAATGATTCGATTTTTTTCTGCATCACTCATTTAGATATTTCTCCTTATAAACTAATTTAACTACTCAAGCAGAATTGAATGAAAATAATGATAGACGGTTGTAGACAGGACCAGATGGAAATAGTCGACTCTGCATTAGTGAGATTTGTTTGACCGACACGGGTGGGATTTCATGAAATTGATGGCTAGAAAATTTTTGCATATTGACGGTGGGGGGACGAACTCTAGCCAAAGTTACGTGGGGTATAAACGGCCTTTTTTCTATTGGGTAACCGATGGTTACCAAAGCTTTGTTGATTTGGTATGCCAACGCAACGATCGTATCACGATTTTTTTCTATACCAGCCCAAATCACTTTCGGTTGGAAAAAATTAGGAAATGCTCCTAAAGACCCAATCTTTATCATAAAAGATCGATATTGGTTGGCAATTTCAGTTAGACTTTTTTCTATTTTAGGTTGGTCGGATTGCCATATATCACCTAAAAATTTGATTGTGAGATGAATATTTTCCGGTTTAACCCAAGTCAACTCGGGAAGCTGATTTCGCTCTTGTATTTTGGCCAATTGGTATCTGACCGCAGTTGGTATTTCAACCGCAACAAAACAACGAATTCGCCCTGAGCACATCTAGGTTTAACTCAACAAGCCTAACAAGGCACGCCGATTGGCCCATAGGAATTGAATGCCTGAAGCAACCGTAAAACTCAGCGGAATACACATCATCAGAAAAACAGAACCGTATGGTCCTCTCAAATGTAGAGTTAGTTGATTAAAATCGGGCTGTAATTCTTGAAAAGCCAACATTATTAACACAATGATAACAGCAATCATTTGTGTATTGGTCTTGAGTTTACCCCAAATATTAGCTGGTATAACTTCACCATATCGCGCTATAAATACCGATCTCAACACCGTAACCAACAGCTCTCGAAATAAAATTACCATCACCATCCAAAGTGGAATTAAACCACCTTCTGGAAAAAAAGAGAAAATAACCAACGCTCCTCCAACCAACAGCTTGTCTGCCAAAGAATCAGCTATTTTTCCAAAATCTGTTATGTTGTACATTCGAGCTAACTTACCATCCAAAAAATCAGTGATCGCAGCCAAGACAAACATAATTAAGGCATTAACATAATGACCATACAAAAACATAACAATAAAGATCGGCGTCATTATTAAACGCAGGATCGTCAAGGCATTAGCAATATGCTTCTTTATAAAATTAATCATCAATTGGTCTGATAGGAAATCAGGCTATTCTTCTTCTGTGAGATCAACAAGTTCTACATTCTTTGGCAATTCGAACTGAAATGTTTTGGCCGACATTTTTCGATCGCGACGGATATTTTTCAAAGCAACAATAACACTCATTTTATCCCCTTGTTGGTTAGAGGAACGATAACCGAATTGTACTGGCAACCAATCTTTAGCACTAATCCAAATTTCCAACGTTTCATTAACGCTAGAACCATCTTCACTTTTGACTACTAGATGAGGTTTAGGTTTCAATTCTAGTTGATAGATGTCCTTTTTTTGGGCTGCTTCATCCAAGACTAATTGAACGTGATAATTCTTTTCTGTACCCTCCAAAGAAATACCGATGCCTGGAATCAATTCCTTTTGCCGAGGATTTCCCATTTTCATCCGATTAACTTGATTAAGGAAGGGTGTATAAGCCCAAGAGAATTCCCCATCTAAAACAATTAACTGAACAATATCATCTGGATTTTCTTGGTTGACATATTCTTGGCGTAGCAAATTAGGTTTACTAAAGGAGATATGGCCACGAGCTACGCCCTTATTTGTGTTCCGAATGGTAGTTTCCTCAAACTCAGCGGCAAAATTTCTTGACTTTTCATAAGCTTTCTTAAATTGATTAAAAACTTCCTCACTAGTATACGATGCTTGAGCTAAATCAAAATTAATCACTAAAGAGATTAAAAAAATTAAGTATAACCAGTTAATTGTCATTTTTCTCATAGGTATTCCCAGTCGATCTCTCCACTCTCAAAATTTAAGAGGAAACTGGAACTCCTTTTTTCGCTGTTTTCAGATAATTTAATTTAGTGTACCACTCGACCGACTCTGATAAATTGATTTTTCACTAACACTCTTCTAATTTAATAAAACAGAATTTTTTCTGATTTCTCTTTTTTCTCGCTGGTGATAAAAGCACACCGCGTGTTACACCTACCGCGATAAGATTTGAAATGGTTACTCCACCTGATAAGTAGCAGCACTTATAGTAACAAGGCTCAACCAATTGCAGCATACAAAAAAGAGTTATTCTACAAAGGAAAATGATTAGTCTTGGATTTTTGGATTGTAAGTATTCAAATACCTTAGCTAATCGAGGATCGATAGCATAGCATTGGAAAATTGGTTTGTCAATCGGCAGATAAAATAAAAAATTGACACTTAGAAACGAATCTGAGTATAGTTGACATTAGTCGATATTAATCTTAGCGGGTGAAACATGAAACTACGTTGTGTACATAATAGCTTACGCTTGCGGTTGAGAAAATCCGAACTAAAAAGGTTACAACATAGGAACCAGATAACCGAAAGTGTGACCTTTAAACCAGGCCAATCCTTGATATACCAACTGCAATCGATTAATACTATTGATCAACCTGGAATCAGCTATGCTGGCAATACAATTACTGTTCAGTTACCCAAACCAATAGTGGCACAATGGGCTGACTCAGATCAAGTCAGCATTGAGTGTCATCTACCGTTAGACGAAAACAATCAGTTGCATTTACTAATTGAAAAAGATTTTCCTTGCCAACATCAAGAGGAAGATAACTTCGATGACACCTTTTTTGAACTGGCAAGTGTTAATTGTAATGAAAAAAAACTATAAACTAGATGTAACCAGTCGAACCATCAGGTCGGATTGGGCTATTACGTTGCCAATGCTGGTAGGATTCTTCTGGAATAGCTTCCTCAATAACATCTAATCCTAATCCTGGCCGATCCCGTACCTGCAAGTAACCGTCTTTGGGCAAATACGGCTCATCAATCCAAGGGCAAACATCAGGTAAGTTGTATTCTAAAATCTTAAAGTTAGGTGTTGATAAGGCAAAGTGAAGATTAACAGCTGTTGCCAATGGTCCCATCGGGTTATGAGGTGCAACGGACACGTAGTGAGCTTCAGCAATAGCAGCAATTTTCCTCATTTCTAAGAGCCCTCCACAGACACAAACATCAGGCTGGATTATATCCGCTCCTTGCTGAGCCATTAAATCTAGAAACTCAAATCGAGTGTACAAACACTCACCGGTTGCCAAGGGAACTTTCATTTGCGATCGTAGTTGCGACCAAGCAGAAATATATTCAGGGCGAATTGGCTCCTCATAAAAGTAGGGATCATAGTCAGCTAAAGCGTTGGCTAATTGTAAAGCACGTATTGGCTCAAAAATTTTGGCATGTGGATCAAATGCAAATTCCCAATTATTAGGTGTTCGCTGACGAAGATCAGAAAAAAAATTTGCTGCAGCTGAACACACCTGCCCCCACCGATTTGTCAACATTTCAATACGATAGGGACTAGTTTTAAAAACCTTGACTCCCCAGTTTTGGTGGAGTTGAGACGCATTGTCAGCAGCTTCCTTACCTGACCCCCCAGCCAAGTGAAAATATACTTCTACCCGATCTCGTACCAATCCACCTAATAACATATAAACAGGCAAACCGGCAGCCTTACCGCTGATATCCCACAAGGCATGGTCAATAGCTGAAGTTACAGATAAACCAACCCCACCAGTTGGAAATCGAAATTGTTGATGTAATTTCAACATGATATATTCAATTCGTCTTGGATCTTCACCTTTTATTAGCTCAAAAATATAGTTGGCAATAGGTTCGGCAGCCAGATCTGGACCAATTGAATAAGCTTCCCCCCAACCGTAAATACCTTCATTAGTCTCAATTTTAATTAAAGCACGAGACCGGTTATTAATCTGCACCATAAAGGTTTTTATGTTAGTTATTTTCAATTATTTTCCTCGTAGCTTTTGGTTAGCTAAACCAATCAGAAAAATTTATCAATCGTGTTATGAGAATTAGCTAGTCTTGTCAGAATCTGACCGATTGCGCAATTTTCTGAAACGTCGAAGCCTTTCTTCACTTGAGTCAAGGTTAGTCTTCTCATTACCTGTTGAGAGAGCCGTATTTTTATTCTGCTCATTTTGTTGATCGATCGCATCTAGCAAGACATCAACAGTTTCTGTCTGTTCTTGATCCAATTTTTTTTGGTCAGAAATTATAGCTCCTACTCTACGATTAAGTTCTAAATCGACAGAGTTAGGATGAATAGACGAAATTGGTCCATTGATTGGCGGTGTACCGGCAATAACAGAAATATCTTCAACTGGGAATAAATCTAATGTTTGAGCGAAAGGCTTTACTAATTCATCAAATTTTTCGATAATATATGCATTTAAGCCTTGATCTCCAGCCGACTCTAAAATATCAATTGTACGCTTAAGTTGGGTAAGTTCAGCTTGAAATTCACCGCGAATTTTAGCAGCTTTAGCTCGAGATAATTCGATAGTTTTGTCTCTTTCAGCTTGAGCTGGAATCAATATTTCAGCCTCACATTTTGCTCTAACCATCTCAATTCGTTGTTTTTCAGCTCCAATCTGAGCTTCAATTCCTGCCACTTCAGATTCCGCATTTCTTAAGGCCTCTTGTGCACCAACAGCACTGCGCTGTCTTTCCCGCGCGACTTTGACTTTTAGTTCAGCTTCTAGGTTCTGTCGCTCATTTCCCAACCGTATTTTTTCTACTTCAGCTCGTCTTTGCTCCTCTTTTTCGCGAGCACTCGACTCTGCATCAGCTTTGGCTTCTCGAGATTGGGAATCGGCATTGGTAGTTTGTACACGTTTTAACAAATCAATGTACAGATGTTTCTCCTCCACACCATTTAGTCGGTGGTCATCGACATCGGCGATGTTCATAGTGGTAATTTCTAGACCAATTCCCTCCAAATCTGATTTACAAATTTGGATCATATTAGAAATTAACTGGTCTTTCTCTCGCATTACCTCCTCTGGCGTCATAGCTGCAATCGAATCTCTCAAATGGCCTTCGATGATTGAACTAGCAATAGTCTGCAACTTGGATTTTTCGCCTTTGGTCATTTCCAAAATACGCCTAATCGCATTTTGTCTACCTTTTTCGCTTGTGGATATGGCATAACTAACAGTAGCTGTGACGGTCAATGGTACAATACCAGACGCGATGGCTGATTCCACAACTACGCTGGTGGTTTGGGGCGTTAAGTCCATAGTGTCAAACCGTTCAATTAAAGGATAAACAAAAATCCTACCCCCCCGATATGTTTTATTACGACCATGAACCACAGCCAACTGACTAGGTGGGACTAACTTCATACGAGAAATTAACTGGATCAACAAAGTTATCGATATTAGCCCACCAAGAGTAATCAAAAATATTATAGCTCCCATTATTGCTCCCCTTCCATTATCTTATTTTCAAGTTCATGGTTAACCGAAGAACTGTTTTGGGTCATTAATTGACGGATACTTATACCAAAACCTTTTTCAAATTGCTGTAGAAAATCGACAAAAGCAGCCGGTCCTCTATTGACTGCACTATTAAATCCTTCCTTTTCGTTTAAAACTAACAAATTATCAACTTTTAGCTCTTTAGCATTCTCAGTGTAAGAGTCAAAGAGAGTCGGGAGTTTGGTGAAAAAAAGAGCTACTTTACCAATATCTCCGGCTTGGGATAGTAGCTCAACTTTTTGCTGTAGTAGTTCATTTTTGGCTACTTCAATAATTTCAACCGATTTGGACTCACCTTCAGCTGTAATTTCAGCAGCTTTGCGTTCCGCCTCAGCTGGTATGGTAATTTCGGATTGATTCTTTAATTTCTGCAACTCAACCAATAGCTCTTGTACACGGCGTTGCCCTTCACTATCCGATTTTTCAACCGAACTAGTAGCTTCAAACTTAGCCTGACTAATCTGTGCTTCTGCCTCTTTGGTAAATAAATCGACTTCTTGTTGAATCCCTAAAATCTCTTCATTGGCTTTACTTTGACTAACTGATATCAATCGTTCCGAATCAGATTCAGCTTGTTCAGCTCGAGCTTTGAGACCGGTCTCTTCTATTTCAACATCTTGACGTTTCTTAGATAATGTTTTGTTAGCTAGATTTGAGATATAATTAGAGGTATCCCAAATCCTTTGTAGTGACACAGAAACTACGTCAATACCAAAAGTTGATAAGTCTTCTCGGCAATCTTGTAATAACACACTACGAAACAAAGCTCTCTCACCATCAGCATCACTGTCAGCTAATAACTCAGGGTTAATATCATCATCAGTTTTTGCCGTTAATTCTTGTTCACCAATATTGTCGGCACTTTCGACCATACCAATGGCTTGAAGCGGTGTGGTTTTGTTGAGTGCGGCCCGAAAATTACCAATCATAGTTTGCTGAATTTGGTCCGTAATCTGATCTCTAGTTTTTCCCAATAATTGTTGAATAGCTTGGTATAACTGAGTCTCGATAGTATCATCTACACAGACGCAAGCAGTTGCATCAGCTCCGACAGTAATCCCATTGGCTGAATTAACATTTTCGATTTGTACATTAATTGGGATGATACCCAGGTCAATACGCTCTACTCCTTGAATAAAAGGAATCACCGTGGTCCACCCTCCTCTTTGGATACGAAATCCGTACTGCTTTCCACCAACGCTGGTTTTTGCTCCAGTTATGACTAAAATTTGGTTGGTCGGACAAACACGAATAAAAGATTTTAAAATAGCAATCAGCGCAAAAAAGGCAAAAATGCCCAAACCGCCAAACAAAATGGCATTTGTTGACGTACCTATCATTAGTTCTTGCATATAAATATTCATTTGATAAATTTAGTCCATATCTAAATTCGTGAGCAAATCGCGCTCTACAAAAACATACTCATCTGTTATTTCAGTAATCCAAACAACCTCGTCCTTACTAAACGCCTCCTTCGGTAATTTAGCAAAAGCATAACGCTCAGTGATATTCATACCAATTTGCATACGAATTTTACCCATCTGGCTGTGAGAAATTGGGATGGTCACAGTTGCCTGCTGGAACAAAATTTCTTGAGGCTTGAGTGAAGAATCAGTTTCAGATTGTTGAAATCGAAAAAATAAACGCGCTAAAATAGTGGCGCAAATACCAGTAGGTATAGACCAAACAAGGCTTTTAAGCCCACTGTTATTGGTAACCCATGAAAACAGCCCCATCGGTCCAAAACCCAGACCAAAATAGACTAAATTTCTAAGATGGGTTAATAAAGATAAAACAGAAATACTTAATGCCGAATCTGGATTATCCGTCAATACGACGTTTTTTTCAACAGCGTTTTCCAACCCAGAATCAACGCTGTCATCTTCACCTATAGATAAGTCACCACTATTGCCAGTAATTGCGAAATCTGATGATGAAACTTCTACATCGTCTCCATCTTGGCCCAGTAGCCCAAAGAGGTCTAGTACAACAACACCAACGGAAAAAATAGTACTAGCTAGATAGATTTGGCTTAGAAAATCCATTTTAGTATTCCAATCAGAGAAAAAATCGACCGTGATTTAATCTTTCCACCAGTTAACTTGTATAGATTTTTATAGTAATAAAAGGATAGAAATTTTTTTGCACTGATAATTATTTTTTTATCGCCTATCAATTCACTAGTAAAATAAAGTTTAACACTTCTTTTTCAGAAGTCAAATTCACTCATTTTAAATTTGTCAATGTCACCTGTTAATTATGAAGTATTATTGTTACAATTCAATTTCAGATTATTAAATCTAATCTATACAATTATTCAAGGTAATTGCAACAACAAGCCAAATATGAGATCTCATCTGTGACTGCTTTGGTTACTAATTCGTCAAAGACTCAAAAAAACGACGACCTGGCTAATCATTCAAACAGGAATTTTTCCACAGCTTCTCAATGGCAATTGATATGGTGGAAGTTCCGGCGACATCGTATTGCTGTTTGGTCTATGATGACACTATTTTGTCTTTACTTGATGGCTTTATTCTGTGAATTTTTAGCTCCTTATCCTTTATCTTTTCAAGATACATCATACGCTTATGCACCACCTCAGCGAATTCATTTCATTTCTGATGAAGGCCTTCATTTATGGCCTTTTGTCTATGCTTTGGAAGGTAGACGTGATCCTGAAACCCTACAAAAATCATATCAAGAAGATAAAAGCCGTCGATATCCAATTCACTTATTAGTCAAGGGACACCCTTACCGTTTTTGGGGGTTGTTTAAAACAAAACTACACTTAATTGGTGTCGAAAACGGTGGAACTTTGTTTATGCTTGGCACTGACTCCATGGGCCGTGATTTATTATCCCGGATTATTTACGGTTCAAGGATTTCATTAACAATTGGTCTGATTGGTGTAAGCTTGAGTTTTGTATTGGGATTATTGATCGGTGTGGTATCAGGTTATTACGGTGGTTGGGTTGATGATCTGATTCAACGTACCATTGAAATAATTCGTTCGTTTCCGCAAATACCACTTTGGATGGCATTATCGGCGATTCTACCTTCAACTTGGTCTCCAATCCAAATCTATTTTGGTATTACAGTAGTATTATCAATCATCGGTTGGACTGGACTTGCTCGTCAGGTGAGAAGCAAAATTTTATCACTAAGAGAAGAGGATTTTGCAACAGCAGCCATGTTAGCTGGAGCCAGCCAAAGTCGAATAATGTTGTATCACCTCTTACCTTCTTTTATGAGCCATATTATCGTTAGTTTGACTTTAGCCATTCCCGGTATGATCATTGGTGAAACATCTCTTAGCTTTTTGGGCCTAGGCTTGCGCCCCCCAATCACTAGTTGGGGAGTATTGCTACAAGAAGCTCAAAATATCCAAACCGTTGCTTTCTACCCATGGTTACTGACACCGTCAGTTTTCGTGATTTTAACAGTTTTAGTTTTTAATTTTATGGGGGATGGGTTGCGTGATGCAGCTGACCCTTACGATCGCGGATAAAACTAACCCTCATGTCAACACCACTTCTAACTATTAATAATTTGAAAACGCATTTCTTTCTAGATGAAGGTATTGTTGAGGCGGTAAATGGAGTTTACCTGAATGTTCCAGCCGGTAAAACTTTGGCTATTGTGGGAGAAAGTGGCTCAGGAAAAAGTGTCACCGCTTTCTCCATTCTGCAATTGATCGCCCCACCCGGCCGTATTGTAGATGGAGACATCATATGGCACAATCAAAATGATCTAGTGTTGACCGACTTGCCGAGTGAAGGAAAAACCATCCGATCGATCAGAGGTCGTGAAATTGCCATGATTTTCCAAGAGCCAATGACTTCTTTAAGTCCCGTTCACACTGTTGGCAGCCAAATTATGGAAGCAATTAGGCTACACTTACAAGTCGACAAAATTTCGGCCAAAAAAAAAGTTATCCATATTATGGGTCAAGTCGGTATTCCTAACCCAACTGAACGTTTCAATCAGTATCCACACCAAATGAGTGGTGGTCTCAGGCAGAGAGCGGTGATTGCTATGGCACTTTCTTGTCAGCCTAAACTTCTCATTGCTGATGAACCTACTACCGCGTTAGATGTCACTATTCAAGCTCAAATTTTACAGTTAATGCGAGATATGCAAAGCGAACTATTGATGTCAATTTTATTGATCACACATGATCTTGGTGTAGTCGCTGAAATGGCTGATTATGTAGCCGTTATGTATTTAGGACGAATAATCGAACAGGCCCCAATTATAGAAATTTTTCAACACCCACAACACCCTTACACGAGAGCTTTGTTGAACTCTATTCCAGGACGAGACAAAAGACCCAAAACTAAACTTCAGGCCATTACTGGAACCGTTCCTAGTCCATTTGAAAAAATCAATGGTTGTCCGTTTCATCCTCGTTGCGAGGAGTTTATGGCTGGATCCTGCGATGTTGGTAATCCACCATCATTAGCAACTATTAGGAATAATCACCAAACAGCTTGTTTGAAACGACAACCATTAGCCAAAATTATTACGCCTCAAACCTCTTATGAATAAGAAAACAGATCAAATACCATTGTTACAAGTTCGGGGTTTGAAAAAACATTTTCCTATCAAAAGAGGATTTTTTAATAAGGTCGTAGGACAGGTCAAAGCAGTAGACGGCGTTAGCTTTGAATTACATTCAGGGGAATGTCTGGGGTTAGTAGGTGAAAGTGGATCTGGTAAAACGACCGTCGGTCGAACCATATTACGGGCTCTACCACCGACCGCTGGCGAAGTATTTTTTCAGATCGACGGGCAAACTTATGATCTTGCTCGTACTGATAGTCAAGAGCTGCGGCCATTGAGACGGCATATGCAAATGATTTTCCAAGATCCCTACTCGTCGCTCAACCCTCGTATGACAGTTGCTGACATCATTGGCGAACCGTTATTGGTTAACGGAATGGTTAATAGATCTGAAAGAGAGAATCGTATTTGCGAATTACTGGAACAGGTAGGACTCAAGACAGAGCATTTACGACGATATCCTCATGCCTTCAGTGGTGGACAACGACAACGTATTGGTATCGCACGAGCATTGGCATTGCGACCAAAACTTATCGTCGCTGATGAACCAGTTTCCGCTCTTGATGTTTCCGTTCAAGCTCAAGTTCTGAATCTGTTGCAAGAATTACAAGAGACTTTTGAATTAACTTATTTGTTCATCGCCCATGATTTGAGCGTTGTAGGACATATATCAGATCGTATTGCTGTTATGTACGCAGGTCGGTTAGTTGAGTTAGGTTCGGCCCAAGAATTAATGACCAAACCTAAGCATCCTTACACCGAAGCACTCTTGGATGCAGTGCCAATTCCAGAACCCCAAAAGCACCTGGATCGTCAATTGTTGGTAGGTGAAATTGCCGATCCATCTAACTTACCAACTGGTTGTGTTTTTCACCCTCGTTGTTCAAAAGCCGAAGAACGTTGTCGAACCGATCAACCAAAATTACGAGAAATTACTCCCGGCAATTTTTCCCGTTGCCATCTATCATAACCGATCAATCACAAAAATCGAGCAAATAACGACGACTATTAATAGCATCTGTTAATGGGTCATTTGAAGGCATGTTTTCTAACAGTAGATCTCCCTGATAATTACCCCGTTTTAAGTGTCTAAGAATTGTTTTGAAATCAACCCAACCATCCTTCAATTCAGTGAGCACACCATCAGCTGTTTTTTGCTTGAAGTGTACGGAAGTTAAATCCTGCATCAGAATTCTTTGCCAGAAATCGGCTAAATCGTCTTTTACAGAACCGTCAGAGCGATAAGAATTAGCTTCATCATAAGTTAAAACAGCTTGTGTCTGCTCAACGAGTTCAAGCAAATCAGTTGCTGGTTGAACCGCGTTTTCGACAGCAAAAATTGTCTGCGGTGCCAAACTAGTGTAACGGTTAATGTTGTTTTTAGCCGCTTCAAAATTGATTGATACAGAAGTAGTCAAATCAACCAACCGTAACCGGGGCGACTGTGGACAAAGCAAGTAAGACAATCGTTTTGCTTTTTGAATAAAATCATTATCAGCTACAAAGTCCGATGGTTGAGATAGCCAAGAATGAGAGATAGCATAGCTTAACTGAAAAGGTAGCATTCTAGCAGTGAAATCCTCAAACAACTGAAATAGTTTTTGATGTTCCGCCACTAGTGTCAATTTTTTGCCAGTTGGTTGCCAAACAGTTTGACAGATTTTTTTCCATTGTTCTGTGCTATAAGTTGTCATAGCTACTTTCAATTGTTCCAACAAATTCCCGAATGGCGATTGACACAAATAGTCGCCATCGCGTACTTCGAATTGGGAAAAACCATTCTCACCAAATTGTTGGGCTAAATCAACAAACAAGTCTCCCTGATCCATGCGCTCAGCCCAGACATTGGTGACAACTCCGAATTTTTCAAACATTCTCCGACCTTTAAATGATTATGCTTTAATCCAGACCAAGCCAACTAGTATTATTTGGCGTTAATTTCTGCCAGTAGTCAGTAAGAGATTTGGCTTCTTGATAATTTATTTTGTTCTCTCTCAGATCCGTGTAAGTATAAGGTACACCATTATTGGTTCTATAAGTCAATGCTCGATCCCACATAGACGACCATAAGTAAGGGTTACATAGTTCAGTATCAGGAAATTGACGGCTACGTGCTACAAAACTAGGTAGAAAAGGTCGGCCACTAGACTGATTCGGTGGTAAATACCGGAAGTTAAAGGCCCACCGGTATTCATTTCGGCTATTGTTTTTAGTAGCAGCATGAAGCATTTTATTATCCAAAAATACTACATCACCAGGTTTGACCTCTAACTTTACTGATTTATCAACCATATCTGGTGGAACCTCTTTTAATAAGCCTAATTTATGCGATCCTGGAATTACTATCAAGCAACCATTTTCCTGATTAGCATCAGTAACCGGTATCCAAGCATTTACAATTCGGCTATCTAACGAATCACTTAAACCACTGATTGCGTCCATATGCCAATTGGTTTGCCCAACTTGAAAATCATAAAATATCTCTTGGGAAGGGGGGCTTTGATTAGTCCTTTTGGCTTCACTTTCCGCTCGCATCAAGTGGCTATTAGCTAACTTTATGTTAAGATGATAAATAGGTGAAGCACAAATTTCACTACCAATTAATTCGTTGAGTATATCTAATAATTTGGGATGGCGAATGAAATCAAATAAGGCTGGGATTTGTGCAGAAGGTAGGTCTCGACGGTGCCGATAGGTAGGCAGATAAATGTTCAGTACAGGATCTAAGTGGTGTAAAGCTTTTCCACCACTGATTCCTAACAAAGTTGCAAAACGATCAGGAAAATCTAATTTATCATAATCATCTATAATGGAGTCAACTTTATCAATTAGTTCAACTTCAACCAGAAAGATTTGAGTCAAAGCATCAATCAGTTGCTTATACTCAGATACAATTGATGAGATATCCTCCTGCCAGTCAAGGAGATTTGGTATGACCAAATAGCCATCGCGATCGAATATTGATTGACGCCTCAAACGCGATTGATGTGACATGATTACCCTGATCTTTCAAAAACTACTCAGCTATGGGTGTGAACGGCGAGATTCCATATTTGAATGAACATCAATTAAAACAGTTTTTCCGTCAGCGTTAAACTTTTGAGCTTCTTTCAACGCTCCTGCCATCTCATTAGGTCGCTTGACTACCAAACCTATAACACCCATTCCTTTTGCTATTTGAGCATAATCACCTTGCATCTCCGTTGTGCCAAAACGTTGTCGAGCAATAGGCGTATGCAAAGGTGTACCAACAGGATAAGTAGCCATCCCTCCGTTATTCAAAACAATAGTGGTAATTGGAGCGTTACAACGCACTGAAGTTTCTAGGTCTAATCCTGACATGCCAAAGGCTCCATCACCCATAAAGTTAAGGCAAAATTTGTCGGGTTGAGCTAACTTAGCTCCAATCATTAGTGGGATACCAAAACCAAGATGAGTTGTCTTACCCCAACCGATGTAACTGTGAGGAACTGTTGCTGGATAGAACGGGACAATACAGTCTCTAGGAGCGCCGGCATCATGAGTAATAATACTATTTTCTAAATCCAAATTTTGTATAATTTCATGAATAACTCGATAGGTGTTTAATGGCATTTCATCAGATTTCAGTAATGGTTGCCATTGATCCATCCATTTGTTTCTCAGTTGATTGATTTCCTGAGTTACATCAATTGGTTGCGCTTTTCTAGATCGAACCTCTACTAACAGATCTTCTAAAGTCAATTTAGCATCACCAGCTAAACCAATTTTGACCGAATAGTCTTTGTTAATATCATCTAGACTCTCAGTGTTATGAATAATAGATTTATTATCTGGAATCGGTTGTCCGTATGGAGTACGAGTTAGGCTAGAACCAATAGCCAAAAGAACATCTGACTCTTGAATCCACTGGCGTGCTGGCAAAGTTGTCGCTCCACTACCAGCTCCAAGTGACTGAGGATGGCGTTCATCGAAAGCCGATTTGCCACCCATAGTACAAAAAACAGGTATACCTGTTTCTTCCGCGAAAGCTTTCAAAGCTTGGCTTCCACCAGCTAATAGTACTCCCATTCCTGCCCAAATAACCGGCTTCTCCGATTGCAACAACAGATCAACTGCCTGTTTAATATCAGCTAAGTCTGGTCTCTGGGCGTAACGCTTAGGCGGAATATAATTGAGAGTATTGGAAGTCAAATTCTGATTCCCAACGTCTGCAGGAATTTCAACAATAACTGGTCCTGACCGACCATTCCTGAGATGATGAAACGCTCGTCGCATAACATTAATTGTTTGATCTGCATGTGTAAGCACTTCAGCATGGGTAGAGACCGTTTTAAAACTTTTCACAGCAGAAAAATTGGGGCGGACACCATATTCACTCAATCGAGGGCCAGCTGGCAAATAAAGAATGGGTACATTATCACTGAAAGATTGAGCAATACCACCCATCGAATTTTCAGCTCCTGGACCACTTTGAGTTAAAGCTACGCCAAATTTTTTTCTATCGCTTACTCTGCTGAATCCATCTGCTGCCATCAATGCGCCACGTTCGTGGCGAAACATAATGGGGCGAATATTAGCCTTAGCTAATTCTTCAATTAGTGGATTAGAAGGAAAACAGGTGACAGAATTCACGCCTTCAGATTTCAGGATTTGAGTGATAGCTTGGATAGTGTTCATAGATAAATCCGCCTGCCTTCATTATTTACTCTGAAGGAATAATGATTATAATCCGAATATATTTTTTTGCCAAATTATGAACTCAGCTATTGATCAGTTTTTAGATTGCCCCAACTGAGTGCTAGTTTGTCTTTAATATCAACAACAAATGGATTGGCTGGTCCTGTAGAAAGATGCTTAGCTTCTTTATTTGTTAAAGCTCGATGATAAAGAAGGAATTCATCCATTAGCCCCTTGAAAGCCCAATTTGGACCTGTGGGACCATCGAAAACTCCGGCTTCGGATCCAATCCCAATAAAACCGTATCGAGTAATAGCCTTTCCCATAACCTTGTGCGGTACAGCCGTTTCCGCGTCTAGTTTTCCATCGACATAAATCTGCTTTTTTTTCCCGTCATAAGTCGCTAATACATGATGCCATTTATCATCGGTAATTTTCTTTTTTCCATGCCAATCATGGATGCCGCAACAAGTATCAAAAGCAATAAAATCATTATTTCCTAGTTGATCATCCCCAACACCAAAACGAAAGAACTCACTTCGATCCCAAGAAGCAATCATTCCACGACTCGGAGCCTTAACCCAGGCCATGATAGAAAACTCCTCAACATTAGCTTTCGAGTAATGATGATTACGAACCGAAATGTAGTCAGGCGCAGAACCTTTGAACTCCATACCTTCCCCAACTTTACCTTTAACCGTTTTTTGACTACCTTTGATAACACCGTGATTTTTGTTGCCCGATAGATCTTTGATGTCTTTGCCAGTGACAGTTTTTTTATCAAAACTATAATGAATTATCAACCCTTTCTTGTTTACTTGGGCATCAATTTGAAAAGAAACAAACACTAAAATAATGGAAAAGGTTAAGAATAATTTTTTCTTTATCATAAAATTTTTCGTTTTATTTGATGAGTTGAGATCTTAAGGTTTTAATATGACTGAGATAGGCCGATTTATTAATCAAATTAACCATTTCATGTGGATCTGTTCGGAGATCAAAAAATTGTTCGCGATTGACTCCTTTATTATACAAAATATACTTGTAACGATTATCTCGAATCATTCTATTGTTTGTGCTTTCAACTAATAAATTCTGTCTCCAATCATGAACATTTTGATTAACAGTCAAAGGACGAAGGCTTCTACCACTTAGCTGGTTTGGTGGATTGATATTAGTATAGTCGCACAATGTAGGTAACAAATCAAGGCCGTTAGAAACCAAGTGTGTGGTGTCAACAATACCTTCATTAGTCTCACCAAGAAAAGAAATAATTAATGGGATTCGAGTTGCTTCCTCATAAGGAAAGGTTTTGTGCTCCATCTTTCTAGAGCCATCATGATCCCCATGATCGCTAGTAAAGATAATGACTGTATCTCGTTCTAAACCGGATTGCCTTAAAGCCTTCAAAATTCGACCTATTTGTTCATCTACCATCTCCGTTAGCCGGCCATAAGCCCATCTATGAAGACGCCAATCTTTCTCAGTCCAATGCTTTCTAACGATAGATCGAAACTGACGTTGATTTAACAATTCTTTTATAGCTGATGGTTCATCAACCAACGGCTGATGGTTTACTGGTAGTGCCGGACATAACGTCTGCCAAAACAATTCTTCGTCAGCGTGAGATGGAATCTCCAATGCTTTATCCAATGTACTAATTTCAACATGTCCATTTTCCACTAACCTATAATCCTCGTCGCTACATGAATTGATTTTGGATAAAGCAGAACGAATGGCCATATAACAAATGTCATGTGGGTTAATAAAAGACGCTACCAAAAAGAATGGTTGCTGTTTTTTCCTTTGAGTAAGAAATTCAGCACAAACTTCGGCGCAACCATCCCTTTCGTCGGTGGTAAGAATGGAAAAACCACAATCCTCCGCGCTAGCATTCGGAAAATGATGCTTTCCGGCTAAGTAAGTTTCATAACCAGCGTGGTTAAGTAAATTGCCAATTGTATTATCGATAACTTTTGATGGAATTGTTGGTTCTGTATGTATGGGTGGGTGGAGACCAATTTCACTGGGCATCCGGCCTGTCATCAAACTAAATCGGGAGGCCAAACAAACAGGGAAAGTACAATATGCTTTTTCAAACCGTTGGCCCCTTTGAGCTATGCTATCTATAGCTGGTGTCCGAAAGTACCGGTTACCAGCACAACTCAGCATTGTTGCACTTTGTTGATCGGTCAAAATTAGTAAGATATTGGGCATAAACCTAGCTCAATTACAGGTCGGGCGTGGTTGATTAGCCCATAAACCACTAGTATCCACACCGCTAACTAAGACACCCTTTTGATGCCAATTCATATATGCTTGGACGTCTGGCGTACAGTATCTGAGCGTCAGACCACAACGGCGACGATTAGAAGTATTAGCATTAGAACCGTGCAAAAGCAGATCTGAATGGAGTGATATTTGCCCAGCCTCCAATTCTATATCAATACATTTACCATAATGATTAGCATTATCAACAGTCTGATTTAATACATTGTTCTCTTTACTATAGCTGGGGCGAAACTCAATATGACCAAATTGATGGGAACCGCTGATAAATCGCATACAGGCATTTTCAACATCAGCAGAATCAATAGCCAGCCAAACAGTTACTGTTTTAGACGGTGTCATTGGCCAATAGGATGCATCTTGATGCCAAGCCACAATCTTATTATCTTGAGGTAGTTTGCAGAAGAAATGAGAGCCCCAGCCAATTATATTCGAACCTAAAATATCTGAAACATATCCGACTATTTTGGGATTGCACAACAAGTCATAAACTTGGCCATATCGCAAATGAGCAGATGAAATCGAATAACTATTGCCACCTTCGGATATTACATTTTCTAATAGCTGATCAAAGTATTGACGATAAACAAGTATTTCATCATCATTAAAAATACGTATGTCTTTGATGTATCCGTTTTGGTTAAAATGATCAATTTGATCTAATTTCAAATGCTGAGGTTGAGCCGTTTGGCTAGGATAGAATTTCAAATCCCGATTAATATCGGTTAGATTCTCTTGATTGGGAACTATCCTGAATTGCGTTGTTGATTTATGGTCACTTGATCGAAAATCAGGTTTTGTCATTGATAGTACTCATCTGGTTTTCTAGGTTGTGAGTCAAATCCATAGATACGACGCATTTTTGGTGTAGATCGCTCGTAGACTTCGGTCTTCAAATAGTTTACAAAATCGAATTGGGGTTTCATAAAGGATCGACCACAAAAACATATTAGGGCAATACGATCTCTTTCGGTTATGTTAGCACCTGCTCCATGCCAAATCGATCCATTGAACAAAAAAACAGATCCTTGGGGAGCATGAAGCCGAATTTCATTTGAATCAGTCCACAAATCAGGGGGAGGCTTTTTCAAACGAAGATGACTAGCGGGAACGAAACGAGTACCTCCGTTTTCTGCACTAAAATTATCTAATAACCACAAAGAATTGACAAAAATAGGAAAGCTAGGTAACGGTTCTGGCATCTGGCTCAATGTATGGTCTATATGATAAATACTGTCTTTTGCCCCAGGACGAATAATATTGGAAGTTAGTGTACTCAGGATATAGTCGTCCCCTAACATGTACTCAAAATATGGTACGACCTTTGGATGAGCCACCAACCGTTCAAAAGACCTTCCTTTATTTACCAGCCAGCGAACCAGTTGACCTTTACCATCTGAATGTGACAACGCTATTCCATTTTGTTGTTCAATTTCAGCTAATTGCAATAATCGTGATCGGTAATGGTTTATTTCGGTTGGGGACAATACGTCTGGGATAATGATATAACCTTGCTGGTCCAATTGTTGTTTTTCGAGATCAGTTAGTTGGTGTTTATGAGACATAAACCAATCCTAAAAAACTATACAGGTTTGCATTTTTTTCGAATAACAATAGCGTATAAGCCATCTGTATGGCTAAACGCTTGGTGGAAAACAGATCGCATTGCCATTTCATCATCATTTTCCTCAATTATCCATAATTGATCGACACTACATGTTTGAATCAAGCCTACTATTGGCACACTAGTCTGATCCGGGGTAGGTTGACTGCCAGTAGTAACAGCTCCACCATTATCTAAAACAATGGCTAATAAATTAGCATTACTGACCCGGGCTTGAATAAGAGCGTTGAGTCCACCATGATAAAAAGCGGAATCACCAAATATGGCCACTGACTTTTGTCCCACACCTGCAGTTTGATGCCCAATTGCTACTCCTATGGATGAACCCATACACAGTTTTGTATCCAAAAGTTTACCTGCCGTAATAACACAGCCTGGGTCCCCTATTAAAAATGGGTTTTGATCGAGCTTTTCTGCTTCATCTCTCAAGATTGTCAAAATTTCAATATAAGGACAACCAGCACAATAAGATTTCCGGAATGGTTTTTCTTGTTCCCAATTGGCCTCAAGATAGGTTTTTGTTGGTTTGAAATCGGGTAAAAAACTTTTCAAAGATTGCTGAATATGCCAACGAAACAACTCACCGACCCAATTAACATGCCCAGTCCTTTTCCCATAAAGTTTGGGACAATGTCCGCTATCATAACCAATAGATTTTATAGAATCCTCCAAATAAGGATCTACTTCTTCAAAAACTATAACTTCTTTACACTGACTGAGAAATTGGCCGATCAAATTTGTGGGCAACGGGTAGATGGTACTCAACTTCAAAATTTTTAGGTTAGAAGTATTTCCAAATATAGCATCTTGTAACTTAGTATGAGCAAAACCAGTAGCAATAATCCCTTTAGGATTTTCCAAATCACCCGTAATATCATTAAAAGGCAGTTGACCGAAATCTATATCAGCTTTTTCTATCTTTTTGTGTAAGTTCTTGTGGTCACTAGCTGTTTTGCCTAGTGCAGCGATCCATCGCATAGGAGAACGGTCTGGTAAAAAAGTCGGCTGTTGAGAGGGTGAAATCAGCGGTGGTACGACCTCTTGACGAGTGGTAAAACTACGAGTAATACGAATGATTACTATGGTTTGTAATTGTTCTGAATATTCGAAAGCCCAATTTATCATTTTTCGACCCTCTTGTAATGTTGAGGGCTCGAGCATTGGCAATTCGGCCATGGGAGCAATAAATCTGGTATCCTGTTCATTCTGTGATCCCCAAGCACCTGGATCATCACCTAGTAAAATAACCAATCCTGAATGAACACCTGTCATATTTAAGACCATTAGGGTATCGAGGGCAACGTTCATACCAACACTTTTGAGGCAAACCAAAGCCCGTTTTCCACCTTGGGACACACCTGCGGCAATATCGAGGGCTATTCGTTCATTAAGACACCACTGGGTTTTGTGTCCGAACTCCATTTCGGTTTCTGATAATGCATTAAATGTTCCTGTTCCTGGTGAACCCGGATAACCAGTAACTACAGACACCCCAGCCTCTATAGCCCCCCAAGCTATAGCGTAATCGCCATTAATTGTTTTCATTTTTGTAACTCATCCTATCCATTTATAGACTAAATTGATAAAAAGTTCAATGGTTGAACGACTATTTCACACCTGACTATACTTGGTCCCAAATGGTATCATCTAAATAATGACACTTTTCAGAAGACGAATACTTGGTTCATCTACGCCCAGCCAATTATTTCTTTTTTTTCTACTGCTAGTACTCCTATCTTTTTTTATATTACTACCGATTTTACAGGTAATTTACGTCGCATTTACCCAAAACGGACAAGTAACCCTAACTCACTTCGTTAATTTCTTCAAGCAACCTTCGCTAAATGAAGCTTTGTGGCGAAGTTTATGGGTCGGCGTTGCTGTTGTTTTTTTTAGTAGTATTATTAGTTTACCCTTGGCCATATTTACTGCTCGGTACGATTTCAAAGGTCGATTACTAGTACAAACATTAGGTGTATTACCACTTGTTATGCCAGCTTTTGTCGGAGCTATTGCTTTGCAAACAATCTTGGGACGAAGCGGTATGATTAATCAAGTAATTCGCCAATTTTTTGGCGTAACTATTCCTTTTATGGACGGATTGAGCGGAGTGATTTTGGTGCAAACCTTACATTATTTCCCTTTCATTTTACTCAACACAGTAGCATCTTTAGAAAACACAGATATATCACTAGAAGAAGCTGGTCGCAACTTGGGTGCTTCCGGTTGGAAACTGTTTCGTCAAATCACTTTTCCATTGATACAACCCGGATACATGGCTGGTGCATTGATCGTATTTATTAAGAGTATTGATGACCTAGGTACCCCTCTGATGCTCGGATACCATAATTTATTGGCTCCTTTAGCCTATCAACAAATCACTACCATAAATGGCAACAGTACGATGGGATATGTTATTTCTGTTATCTTGGTCGCGCTCTCTTTTTTATCCTTGATCTTAGTTTTGCACTATCTAAAACAGTCAGAATATGTACAACAAAAGTCTGGTAATTCAATTATACGACGACGATTAATTGGTTGGCAGGGCTGGATAATTAGTGGTGGTTGTCTAATTTTATTGTTGTTTAGTTTGCTACCCCACATGGGTATTTTTCTAATGTCAATTGCTAAGCTATGGAATTTTACAATTCTCCCAAAAAGCTACACTACGGCCCATTTCGTTAAAGTATTTGTTGATGCCCCCAAAATGATCATTAATACGATACTTTACGCAACATTAGCCGCTCTAATTGACGTTGTTTTAGGATCAATCATCTCTTTTATTCTTATTAGAGGAAAGATGTCAGGCCGAACAGTTTTAGATTTTATAGCTACATTACCTTTAGCTATCCCAGGTGTGGTTTTAGCTATTGGTTACCTGCGAGTTTTCCATACAGTAACTTTACCTCTCATTGGTAAACCACTGACCGAAACTTGGCTCATTCTAATCATCGTCTATTCGGTTCGTCGATTACCATACACACTTCGGTCTTGTTACGCTATTTTGCAACAAATACACATCTCACTAGAAGAAGCTTCGCAAAATCTTGGGGCTAATTCTCTAGAGACATTTATTAAAATCGTTTTGCCTCTAATGTTGCCAGGAATTGTTGCTGGCGGTATTATTGCCTTTATCAGTTCTTCGGTTGAACTAAGTTCCACGCTAATGTTGGTGCCAAGAAACGAAATGGCCCCCATTTCTTATGGTATTTATCTTTATATGCAAGAAACTACCGGTCGAGGGGCAAGCGCAAGTCTAGGAGTTATTGCAATTATAATTGTTTCAATTGGTACCTATACTGTTAATCGACTTCACCACCACCGTCAGTCAGGTCAATTTTAAGACCTGTTGTCTGGGAGTTTTTTGCTTTTTCTTTAATTTAACCATACAATCAAAAATAGGCTGGGAGGATGTAGATAGAGACTCAATCCGATATAGCATTGGAACCCCCTCCAAATTCATAAGAGAAAGTTCCAAAGAGATTAAAACTCATAGGGTACAGTTTCGGCTTGGTGAGTTTTAGCAGATTTCTCAGCTAAGTCCATTACTGCTACCACTCGGCGGGCAGATTCTGGTGTAACGATCAAAGTTTGGCCTTCATTGAGGTGAGAAACAATATTTTGATAAAAACTTGGCCCTGAACGGCCTTGGTGAGAAATTTGTTGCTCATTCGGTTGATCATCAATTTCAGACCAAACTTTGAAATGCCCATCTGATGACTGAATCGCTCCATGGGTTCCCAATATTTTCCAGCGATCTCCCCCAATTTTAGCTATTTGGGAAAACTCAACATCAGCTACTAAGTCGCCATCGAAGCGAATAAATGCGCGCGCATGATCTTCATTGCTAATGTCATCCCAAACTTCATTATCAATGTAAAAACCAGTCACATTAATCATTTTATTATCAATGACGTTTAATAACCAATCGATATAGTGTGCGCCCCAATCATATATAATACCACCCGAAACCGCTTTAACACTTCGCCACCAGTTGGGATTAGGCCGGCCATAACCACTAGCCCGCATTTCAATGGTGTGGGGTCTACCAATTACACCGCTAGAAATTATACCTTTTAATGTCCAGAAATCCTGATCCCAGCGCCGATTATGGTAGACCGATAGCATTTTCTCATTAGTTTTTGCAACTTCGATCATTGAGGTTGCTTCAGACACCGTAATACACATTGGTTTTTCAGTGATTGCATGTTTCCCTGCATTTAGTGCTTGGATAGCAATAGGAGCATGTAAATTGTGGGGAAGTACAATAGTTACTAAATCAATACTTTCATCAGCGAAGAACGCATCACTATCGTTATAAGTTCTTACATCGGGAAAGTCTTCTTCAGCTGCTTTAGTACGTTCTGGATCAATGTCACAAATTGCCACACATTCAATACCATCAGTATTTTTCATACTGCCAGCATGACTACGTCCCATGTTAAAAGCACCACCATACCCTATTACTCCGCCACGAATAACATCTGCCATAAAAACTCCTTAGTTTCTAATTTTTTATTTGTTGACTTGCCCCTCATCCGCAAACTCATTCTAACAATTTAAACCTCTGACTGTCAATCAGTGATACTAAAAAGGGTAGGAAATACCTGAGGACAACAAAATCCCATGCTCAAAAGTATCTCCACCACTAAGCATCTTCTGATAAAGAGGCAGAGTTACAATTGTACTGAATAATATCGTTCTACCAATATTAGCGCTGAGTTGTAATGCATGCATTTGCAAGCCTGTATTTCGGTCTTTCTTTTCAGCCCAATAACCAAATCCTTGTCTGAATATCATCCAAGCGCCTTTCAGACGAAGAAATTTAGTGGGCTGAAAAGAACTTCCCCAGAAAAAGCTTGTTTCTGATGGAGCCAGAAATTGGTATTTATTTCGGTAAAATGGTCGACGAATTACTAACCTAGATTGCATTGATACTGATTCACTAATCGGTAACCAATATTGATATTGGAAACTAGGAGTTAGTGTACCTGTACCAAATTGGAGATGTAGATGTTTCTTTCCAGCATCTCCCAATTCATATGGATCGGGTTCAATTTTACCAGTTGGCAAAGATAGGCCACCTGATAAAGTCGCCCTATCTTTTGATGTTAGCAATCCTTTCAATTGATAACCAATTACAAAACGCAAATCATCAAAACCATGGTATGTCTCATCACGATGGTGAATATAGCCATTTCGGATAGCCGCATTCTGATCATTTGAAGTTGGGTTCGGTATTATCCATTCAATGTTAGCTATCTGATTTTTAATGGTGTAGGGTACAATTAAAGACAGAGCTACTTTAGAATTTAATTGGTAACGAAAACCAAGATTGAAGTTTAAAAAAGACATATTCACATTATGCCGGTGAGTTGCAATTTGAATGACTTGGCCATCTGGCGTCAAACCTCTTCTTTCACTGTGACCACCTTCGGCATCAAATGAACGCATGAAATTGAAAAAAAATCGAATTTTTTTATTTGTTTTTGTAGCGAACTCACGGTCCGCCCCCATCTGTGGGATAATGGGATTGCTTCAGGCCCCTCAGGCGTCTTGCGCTAATCCGTACGGCGCAACTGTCAAAACAAAAGTACTAACTATGGATAATATCCATTGTTTAAACATATTCATCTCCATAACTGATAATTCTAGAAATTTAGTTCGATTAATTACAGATAACTTAACTATATGAAAGTGGTGGTGGTCGACTAAATAACGAGAGTTGATTTACCAGTAATAGAAATGGACGTGCATCAAAATAGGAGGGTCGGGTAATAACTGATATTGTTGATGAAAAATTCAGTGGTTGAATTATAGATAAAACTTCATTACAAAGTGAAGGTACAAAATTGTCTTTAGCTATAACAGCGGAATTCTTCCAACAACAAATGTTGTTGGAAGATGATGAATCTTGTGAACAACAGCCATCGGGTAATGGCTCATCTATGAAATCTTCTCCTATACATGAACCACTGCCAAATACACTACAAAAAAGCAAACAAAGTATTTGTAGGAATAATGTTAATAAAATTGGCCGTGCGAATGAGTTACTCAACTACGCCTGCTTTTTGTAAAATTAGAATAGTATTTAGTAATTAATCTACTTAAAATTCAACAATTATACCAAAATAAGGTACAAGTGGTAATTGGCCAACTATATCCTTCTTAACCTCGCCACTTTCATTCCGTTCATAGTTCTCATCATAGCTGAATTGTAAAACGTTCTTTCGGTTATAAGCGTTGATTAATTCTAGGTAAGTACCAATTTGCCAAGTGTCAAAAATAAAGTTTTTGCTTATTCTCACATCAAGACGGTGAAAC
The DNA here is from genome assembly GCA_964451145.1 of uncultured bacterium. Classification (GTDB taxonomy): domain Bacteria; phylum Poribacteria; class WGA-4E; order WGA-4E; family UBA9662; genus TMED15. The sequence goes on from CAYVHK010000011.1 coordinate 35,853, forward strand.
GGATCCACACGAAAAGAATTTATTGATCCATATAGGGGGATCTTTCTGGACTGACCATTCCTCGGATTGATAGTTGCCTCATAACAAGGATTTATGCTATTTTCTTCACAAATTAGAGGCGTATAAGGATTCCCTGTTGCATACTGCCATCTCCCACCAATTTCAAATGTTTTTGTAAATTTGTAACTAGCAATAACAGTTGCAATATGTGTCTGATCGTAAGAATAAAATCGGTAGTCTTGATCAGGTGCATCTCTTCTTTTAGAAACAGACCTAGCATAGCTTAACCAACCAAAGAATCGTTCACCTTGTCGGTATTGGAGTAAAAATTCCATCCCCTGTGCATAACCTTCACCAATATTGAGATAGTTTTTGTTTTTTAGTGGGTCTTGTTCTGGATCCCGCTGAACCTGTTTATCCAGTTGTTTGCGATATCCCGCTGCCTTTATCATTGTGCCGTTTTCAAAAGCTCTTTCGAATTCAACGATGAAATGGTCCGCCATACTTTCTTCCAATTGAGGGTTACCTCCTGGTTCAAAGAACTGTTGTGGCTGAGGTGTTTGCATATAACGACCATATGCTAACCTTAATTGAGGTAAATCGGATGGGGTTAGGCTAAGGCTTACACGAGGTTGGGGAGTAGACTGAGCTGTCAAATCCGCCGAGTAATCTAGCCGTGTTCCGACTGCAACTGATAGATATTCACCCATGGTAAAACGTGTTTGTAGATAACCTTCTACTTCATAGGCTTCTTGTTCTGTATCCACCCTATTTTTTTCAGCTTCAAGAAAATCATAGTTGGGATCTCCTTCTTCAGGATTATTAGTAAATAAATGTTGGACTACAACATCTCCAATTGAATTTAATAAACCCGACTCCAAACTTAAATTGGGTGAAATCTTGTATACCACATCATGTCTAACATCATAGACGTTAGGTTGGATTCGAAGAAAAAAACCCTGACCGATCTTGAAATTTATCAGTTGCTTATTATGAGAAAGATTGAAGTCATAAGTCAGACGTGGGCTTAGCAAGGACCGAAGATGAAAACCTTGCACGTGGGCCGAATTTTTTATGTACAAAGCGCCCCTTAAGTCTTCTTCGTCCTGTTCTTCTTCCGTGAAAGCTAGTTCTGCAAAATCATCTGCGGCAAATGCTGTAAAGTCCACTTGAAATTTTTCATTTATTTCATAGTTAAAACGTGTTTGGTAGTCCCAAAAGCGAGGAAAAGCGGTAATAACTTTTATTACTTTTTCTAATGGGAAAAGATCGAAATAACTACGACGTCCTGCAAAATACCAAGAACCTGATTGTCCTAATGGTCCTTCTATTAAGCCTTCCGAATAAAGTATGTTCAAATTCACCTTGCCTCTTAAGTTTTTTCGATTGCCCGGACGAGAATAGATATCTATTATTGCTTGTGAATCTTGACCATATTCAGCACCAAAACCTCCTGCGTAAATATCAATGCGTTGCAGGATTTCAGAACTAACCGTTGAAACTAAACCTCCAAAATGGTAGGCATTTGCCAAAGGATATCGGTCAAAGTAAATCTGATTGTCTTCTGGGCCGCCACCTCGAACATAAAGTTGCCCTCCAAAATCTGCTCCTGCCTTAATACCTGGCAAGGCTTGAATAGCGCGTAGAGCATCACCACCAGCACCAGGAATACGCTTTATTTCTAGTCCAGTTACACTTTGACGACTGACTGATTTTGTCAGTCGTTGACCACTTACAACTATCTCATCAAAAATGAAATCAATTCTCTCTAGTCGGATATTAAGGCTTATGGATTGATCTTCGGTTAAGGAAACTTCAATTGTTTTTGTGCGAAAACGAAACCGGGTTAAGGTGAGAAGATATGTTCTGGCTGGTAAATCAGTGAACTTGAATTGTCCCTGATCATCAGTTACAACTTGCTGATCGCTTTCTACAACACGAGCAATGACCCCGCTAACGAGTTCTTGCGAACCTTGGCGAAAGACTGTTCCTTTTATTTCTCCAGCATGGGAACTCAAAGCTGTTACCGACAAAAAAAGCAACAAAATCGTCTTAGTTATCTTAGGCAAAGGTTTTAGTAACTTTCATTTAGATAAAATTAGATACAATTTACGAGACCTGAAAGAGGCCGCTATACTAGACGTAATTTTTAAACTGGGGGTTTACTGAAAAACGCTCAATCGTCTTTTTCATAAAACTTTTCTTTATCCAAATACTTCACTATTGTTGGTTAGTTATATCAGTGATATAATCATTTATCGTTTAACTGGAATTTTTTAGGAGTTTTTTATGAAAGCCATCCTTGTTGGCCTTGGCGGTCGTGGGTATCACTGGCTATCAGCTTGTGAAGATCATAAGGAAGTCGAACTTGTTGCGTATGTTGAAGCATCGGAAAAAAATCGTCTACGTGCTATTGACCAACGTGGTATAGATGCAGATAAAATTTATGCTGACCTGAGTGATGTACCTTCAAATCTTGGGGCTGAATTCGTTGTTGATGTTACGCCACCATCTGTGCACGAAAGTATTGCTATGAAAGCTTTTGGTGCTGGTCTTAATTTACTAGGTGAAAAGCCTTTAAGCGATGATTATGATGCGGCAAAGCGGATTGTGTCTGCAGGAAAAAAAGCCAATGTTAAGCACATGATTACACAAAATTATCGTTTTAATGCTTTACCTCGTACAACTCGGCGGTTAATAGAAAATAAAAAGATTGGTGAAATCGCACAACTTGACGTATCTCTGTATGTAAATTGGGCTGATAGTCCGGGTAGCCATTATGTCACTGAACCCTACATGTTCTTAACAGATATGGGAATTCATCATTTTGATATGATGAGGTACACGTTGGGCGCTGACCCAGTTAGTGCTCACGCTATTACTTGGAATTTACCTTGGGGATGGCATCAAGGTGATGCCTGTCAAATAATTCTTTTCAAGTTTGAAAATGGTGTGTTTGCCACCCATCGCGGCATCGGTTGTACAATGGGACATGTTCCTGCTGGACATAATGGTGAATGGCGATATGAAGGACCTAAAGGAACGCTAACTTGGGAAGGTTTTGACCTTTATCATACACTCAATCATCGACAAAACCCAACGGTTCGCGAGCAAATTGATCTGGATAATATCGATGGTTCGAATCCTGTTCTAAATGAATTTGTTCGTGCTCTTCAGGAAGACCGTGAACCAGAATGCAACGCTGAGGATAACTTGAAGTCTATGGCCATGGTCTTTGGCGCGGTTCGGAGTGCAGAAGAAGGGCGTGAAGTTCTCTTATCGGAATTATAATAAATTCTTAAACAACCACCATTTTCAAAAAAAGGCCGTTTTTTGGCCTTTTTTGGGGTTATACGAAACGATTCCTATTGTATTGTCGTACAAGTCATTAAGAGACTGAAGAGGCAGGCTCGAACATGACCAAAAGGCAAATTATCGTTTATCATCCCTTGATGCAGGGGACAGAAATTCCTTCCCTACAAAAACAACAGATCAACAAATTCCTCAAACAGCGAGGATGGGTTGCCGAAGGCAAACACTTGATTGATTATGATGCAAGTAATATTGCTATTGTACAAAGACAAACCTTTCATAATTTATTACGGGTCACTGAAGAAAAAAACATTTCTACTATAGTCTGTCACAGTCCCGACACTTTCTGTTCGAACCCTTTGGAACGTGGATTAGCCACCAACCTATTACAAGAATATGGTCTTCATCTGGTCTATGTGACAGGTGAAGATAAGCTAGATAGAGAAACTCGACAGTTGCTACAAATTATTAGTAAATACCAAAAATTGGGACTCAAACTAGAAAAAGGTCGGCGTCGTAGACGTCAGCAAAGTAAGATAGAAGGTAACTTAGATTTGAGGGGTAGGGGAAAGGTTGGTGGTAGAAGGTCTTACCGACAACTAGATACGGAACTTGTGGAAAAGGTTAAACATCTAAGAAAAAAAAGTCTTTCGCTAAGGAAAATTGCTGATTTTCTAGAACAAAGAGGATATACAAACAGCAAGGGCAATAAGTTTAATCCTAGTCAGATTAGAAGAATGCTTTTGCAATAAGAAGTTTCACCCCGTTTTTTTCCATATCAACGATTACTAAAAATTAATACCCTTCCAAAAATTTGTCTTTTAAATCTTAGTTTGTGTGTTCAAGATAGGAATGAAACATCACAAACATCACAAACATCACAAACAAAAATCATAGTTTTTTGAAGAAAGAAGATTCTTTTTTATTCAAAAATATAAAATCTGTTTGTGATTTTTCGGATTAATATCATCAATCTTAGTATGTGTGTAAAACTATTCCTTAGAAAGGATTTTAACCTTGACTTAGGATAACGAAATTTGTTTAAATTGATATCAAAAGAAACAGCAAAAAATTATAGAAAACAGAGGTTTTATTCAAATAAAACTCTCTGGAATAAAAGACTTAGTAGTTGAGATATAACTATAAATGGCAACGGGCCGTTTGTGGTTAATAATATTTTCGGTATCTTGACAACTCCCGCTAAATTTGTTTGGTCTGTGTTTCTATAAAGACAACCTAAATAAAAGTTCCGAGAACATACATGATCCCAAGACCAAAATCAATGACACCTTTCAACCTTTGTCGGGCAAATGAAACGGATATTGTACACATTAGACAATTACCCGTGCGACAACAGGTCGAAACAAAAGAGCAGTTTATTGAAACGATAAGGTATGTCCATGCAATGGGGCGTTATCATAACCAAGAACGATGCAATGCTAATTGGCTGAGTGCAGACGTAATAGCATTAGATATAGATAATGATGGCCAACCATCGATCGATTGGGATAATTCTAGAGATTGGACAACTATAGAGCAGTTTCAAACGGACTTTTCAAGTTATGAATTTTGGATTGTTGAATCAAAAAATCATAATAGGAATAAGCGAAATAGCATAGGAACACGTCAGGCAAGACCTAAGTTCCATGTTTATTTTCCGTTGCAACAGGAATTTACTAATCCAGATAAATATCAGGAAATAATACAAGCTATAGTCCGTTCCTACTGTCGTCCAGATGGTATATCACGATTTGATACAAATGCTACCGATCTAGCAAGAATATTTACAGGTGACTTTCCTGAAGTAGGATATCAAATTACAGCAGATCAAGTTTACTATCAATCAGGTAAATCAGTTTTAGATTATGTAGAACATCGCCCAACTATACTAGTAAATAGGCAGGAGAAAGTAGCACTTAACTCCCCAAAAATAACACAATTCCAGATGTCTTCTTATCAAAAAGGTTGGAGATATCGGAACTTAATAGCTAACTTAGAGTTTGAAGATATTTTCGAAGGGGTAGAAATAGGCAAGATAACTAGCAGTAATTGGATGGTCACATTTTGTCCTTTGCATGGTGAAATTAGAGGATCGAGTCGCCCCTCACTGAATATTAACATGGATACTTACAAGTGGAAATGTCATTCCGGTTGCAGTAAAGGTAAAGTACAAGATGCTATGGATTTTATTGCCCAAAATAGCAATATGTCTGTGGCAAACGTTATAGACGAACTATGCCAAAATTTGGGTATTAAGAACAAGGATATAACCCACTCGTCCGATAGAACCGAATATGACGATATAGTTCTGGAAGAATTACAGCAGTTGAATTGTAAATATGCCGTTCTAAAACAAGGTAGTAAAGTCGGAATTATGCACACTGAGTATGACGATCTTCAGCAAACTAATATCCCTCGACTTGGTATGCGATCATCAGACTTTAAGTTGTTAAATCCCAAATCAGTCCAACATAAGAATCGAAAAACAAAACTAGCCAACTTATGGTTAGATTGGGAAGGACGACGAACTTATCAGGGACTAGTATTCGATCCTTCGGGAAAGGACAATCCTAATAACAGAGACAAATGGAATTTATGGGATGATTGGTCCACTGCTACGCAAGAGAATAATTGGCAAGGAGATCGAAGTAGAAGCGGATTTATCAAGCAATTAGATCTTGAAATCTATCAACATATGAAAGGTTTATCAGATCAACAACTTGAGTATGAGTGTAAGTATTATTTACAATTAATTAGACAAGTAATCTGTGGTAACCAAAAGAAGCGGGTCGGCCAAGATAAGAATGGCCAACCTAGTTATCAAACAGACACAGAAAAAGTGGACAAGTTATACCATTGGATGTTGAATTGGATTGCAGATGCATTTCAGTACCCCGCTAAACATGCACGTGTATGCAGTATTGTGCTACGAAGTAAAGAAGGTACAGGTAAAGGAAAATTCATCAATGATACTCTGGGTAAGTTATTTCGACCTCATTATTTTCATTTAACAGGCGATGCGGATAAACTAACAGGTAAATTTAATGCTTGGATGCGAGACAATCTACTTATATTTTCTGATGAAGCTGTTTGGGGGGGGAATCGCAATGATGTTGGTAAAATGAAATCACTGATCACAGAACGTGAGCGAACAGTGGAGGAAAAGTTTGTTGACGCAACCCAATATGCAAATTACTCTCGAGTGATTTGTGCCTCCAACGATAGTTGGGTAGTTTATTTAACAGAAAGTGATCGTAGATGGCAGTTTATTAATGTCAGTGAAGAATTCGCAACTGAAAATATTCAAAATAAAGAACAAGCTGATTCAAAAACACGATTTTTTCAGTCTATTGATGATGAGTGGCAGAGCGGAGGTAAAGAGGCATTCTTCGAGCTAATGATGCGGAGAGATGTAGAGGGTTTTGATTTTCCCAAGGAACGTCTGATTACCTTAACCTATTATGAGCAATTACGGGAAAGTAATCCAATGGTAGGTTGGTTCGAACAATGTATTGAAAAAGAAAAGATCGTTGGCCCTGATGATCTTTTCAGTACTAGTATCCAAATTAGAAGGGATGGTACCGAAATTTTAGATACAGAATTTGTTTATAACTCTTACAAGGATTATCTTAAGAAAACCGATCAAACTCACCAATGGACGGGAGATTTCAAAGAATTTAGTAAAAGGCTAAGAAAATTACTAAATTCAGATTCCAATGTCGATAAAGGTTTTACTAGTCGCCGTAAATGGGAGCTAGACAGAACTAGTAAAACAGTTTGGATCCTATCACCATTGAGGGTATTAAAACAGATTTACAACCAGAAGGCAGGTGGTGGTGATGTACTGTTTTCTTTAGATAGCAATTTGTGATCTACGATACCGAAATATTTTGGTCACATAATCAGACAACAAAAAAGGCGGTAAAAAACCGCCTTTTTTGTTGTCTTGAAGAAACATTATCTATTTTTCTTTCTTTATTAAACCCCAAGTAGAGGTCAATTTTTGCTGTGGGTCGACGCCCATGAGTTTGAGTCGACTGGCATCCATTTGTTCTTTAACCTCTTTGGCGCTTAGTTCCCGGTTCCAAATACGTACTTCGTCGATGGTTCCGACAAGCTGACGACTACCTTCATGGGTTTTACCAACAAACACCTCTGCAGTGTCAGCTTTACCGGGTAAGGCACCCTTACCAGCAAATTCTCCAGCAAGTTCGCCATTAACATAGTAACGGTGAGCCTTTTTTTCAGTCATTTGTGCGACGACATGTTGCCATTTTTTAAGTTCCACGGGCTTATTCGAGAGTGATCCACCCATTGAGCTGAAGTGCAGTGCTCCTCCACCATCTGTGGTCGTGTAAAAGCTGTAGGAACGAGGGTTATTACTTTTGGCTAATATACCAGCCCAACGTGCAGTGCCAGCACCTTTATGTGATTCAGCATTAATCCAGGCCATAACGGTAACAGCTTTGCTGACACACAAGCTGTCATCATGTGGTACGGTAACCCAGTCTGTTTTGCCATTTAATTTCAAAGCCTTACCAAATTTTCCGTCGACCAACGTGGGTTTCCCAACAATCTCTCCATGATTACCATGAATCGAATGATCTTCAACTTTTTTTCCGTCTATTTTGTCAAATGACAAGTATAAAACCAGATTTTTCTCTAGCTTTTTACCAGCATGAGCGAAAGTAGTGACAACCATCATCACTAGGACTAAAACAAATAGTTGTTTCTTCATTTTTCCTCCACAAATAAAAAACGCGACCCAATGGAGTCGCGTTTTTTATTTCCGTTTTTTTTCTACAGGCCTTTCAGTTGGCTCCAAGTTGTTGCTAGTTTGCCGTCAGGCTCAACAGCCACTTGACCTTTTCCTATGTTCATGTGATGCTGAACTTCTTTTGCACTTAAAACACGGTTCCAGATTTTAACTTCATCAATGATACCTTCGAACTCTCGTGCGCCTTCATGGCTCCGAGCAATCATCACATTAGCTTTATCTTTAGTACCTGGTAGTGCAGCCTTACCAGGAGACTCACCATCAAGTTCACCATTTAAATAGTAAATGTGTGATTTGCCAGTATGTTGTGCTACCACATGTTGCCACTTATTAAGTTCAATCTTGGTTTTGTTACCAGAACCGCCCATTGAACTGAAGTGTAAGTTTTTAGCACCATTATCAGTATAAAAGCTGTAAGACCGAGGGTTATTACCTTTAGTAACAATCCCAGCCCATTGGGCCTTAGTAGATCCACCGGTGTGTCGTTTTGGATTAATCCAAGCCATTACAGTAACAGCTTGATCAACAGATAAAATATCTTTGTGTGGAACTTCAACCCAGTTATTTTTACCATTGAATTCGAGAGCTTGTCCAAATTTACCCGGAACCCACTTTGGTAAATCCGGTTTCATACCTTGCAAAGTTCCATGATTACCATATTTGGAAACATCACCAGCAATGGCACCTTCACCTTCATCGAAAGGCAAATACAGAATTAACGAGGGTTCGGGACCACCAGTTGATTTAGCATGTGCAACATAGATTAGTGGTGACACCACTAACAAAGTAGCCAGCACAAAAATAATAAATCTAATTGGTTTCATGCATTCTCCTAATTTAAGTTATAGTTTTTGAATCGTAACAAGTGATTATATGTTAATGTTAAACAGTTGTCAACATGCTTCAGAATAATGTAGTTCAAATTATTATTTTTTGTCCATTTTAAATCTAATTTGTTTAAGTCCTATCTGGTAACTTTGGTTGTCAGGATCAAGTCTTAAAGCTATCTGGATAGCAGTTTGAGCAAAATCATACTGTTTTAAAAAATAATGCAAAAGGGCCAGTGTATTGTAGTATACAGCATTTTTTGGTTCTAGTTTAATAGCTCGTTTAGCTTGTTGAATAGCTTTTTCTAAATTGACTTTTTGACTACCGTATAATTGAGCTATGGCGTGGAAACCTTTTGCTAAATGGTCATTTATTTTAATAGCTTGTAGATAGGATTTTTCAGCGGCTATTTCGTTGGATGACTGATTATATGCTTCAGCTAGCAGAAAGTGGCTTTCTGCTAAAGCTTCGATTTCTGAATCAGGTCTTAGTTGAATAGCTCGTAGATAAACATCTATAGCAGTTTTTATTTTATCCTGATAGGCTAATGTTAGTCCAAGATTATGATAATTGTCAGCTGACAGTGGATCAATTTCCAAAGCCTTTCGGAAAGATAATTCAGCTTGAACGTAGGATTGCTGACTTAGGTGAATAAGACCGATTTGTTGTTGAGCATCAGCCAGATCAGGTTTAAGTTCAACCGATTTTTGGTAGGCTTCCAAAGCTAAATTGGGTTTGTTTTGTCTGAGGTAAATAAGTCCTAAAGCAGCTTGTGCTTCGGCTAAGTCAGGTTGTAGCTCTATAGCTTTTTTTTGGTTGGTAACGGCTAAATCGTATCGGTTTAGCATAACATAAGCTAAACCAATTCCATTGTAAGAGACGGCTAATTTTGGGTCTAGACCAATGGACTTCTGGTAATATTGAATGGATTTTTGATATTGTTTTTGTTTCAAATAAGCTTGACCAATGTTGGCAGAAATTTGAGCTTGCTTGATCAGATCAGTACTTCGTTGAAAAGCCCCTTTAAGGTGAGCAATCTGGTCAAATAGAGCCTTTTTTCGCTGAAAATTATCCAGATGTTGTTGGGCTTTGTCCTGATCGCCTAATCGTAAATAGGCTTGAGCTAAATTGTATTCAGCTTCAACTAAATCAGTATCTAAAGCGATAGCTTGATTGTAGAATGTTATTGCTAAAGACCATTGTTTAACCTGAGAGTAGGTCAACCCAAGTTGTAGATGTGCAGAGGCCAATCTTGGGTCAATAGCAATTGCTTTTTTTTGGTGTTTGATTATAAGCGGGTAATCATTACCTTGTTTTTTGATTATATTTCCAAATTGATGATGGATCATGGCATCATTTGGGGCTAGTTGTAGGGCTTTTTGGTAAGCGACTTCAGCTTCAGTATATTGATAAAGTCCTGCATAAGCACTGCCTAAAGCAGCATAAATATGGGCACGACTTTTTATTTTGTCCATATTATTCGTAAACCGAATTTCTAACTCTCGTTGGAAGGATTCGACCGCAAGATCAAATTTTGCTTGACCAGAATAAGCTAAACCCAAACCATAATACACGTTTAGATGATCTGAACTAATTGATAGTATTTGATGATATTGGTTGATAGCGAATTGAAAAGATTCAATCTGTAAATAGATCTTAGCTAGAGATAATCGGGCTTCTATAAGATCTGGTTTTTTTTTAATTTGTGTTTTGTAGAGATGAATTTGATCGGCAAAGTTTTTTTCTAAACTAGGTTTAAATTGTCCATTTGCTATAATCTGTGCCCATAGCAGAAGTAAAATGAAAATATACTTTTGAGGATTCATTCTGTTTCGATTTATTTCCAAATAAACACTGTTAGTATTCTAGCTTTTTGACAGAAACGAAACTAGACAGCCCAGTGTTTCCATAAATCATCCAAAATATCATATCGCATTTCTTCCAATTTAGTGTAGTGCCAACGGCCAAAAATTCCAATCCGAGGTGTTGATTGAATATTTGTTGACCCATTATGACATAAAAATCCATGCCATAGTAATACTGTTCCAGCTGATGCAACGAACTCAACAGGATGGGATCCTTGGGAGAATTTAGTATGATTCCAATCATCAGCTTGTAGGAAACTGCCATCAATATATTCTGGATGTTGCTGGAAGTAGTTATGAACGTTCAAGTGGGTTCCAGGCCAATAGATGAATCCACCACCTTTTGTTTCCACATCGTGGAGATACATTGTTGCTCCTAAAGTCAGACCGCCAGCAGGATGTTGTGCAGGCCCACCATATCCATCAATGTGGCTACTCATTGGTATCGACCAATCAGCATTAGGAGAAGGCCATTTAATAATGGGAGCACCGCCACCACCAAAGAAATTGTCACCTCCTAAATCGTAAGCCGCAGATTCAACTGTTGGTATCGTCGCAATGTTTGGGTAAGGCGGTGTAAATCTCCATCTACTGATAAAGGTCTGATCTCTAGGCCAAGTTTGATCATCTTCGAAGTTGGCTTCCAAAGCATACCAAAATTCTGTTTGCCAGTTGTTAAGAAGATCTTGTTCGATAGCATTTTCTAGAATTAAAAAACCATTATCTTTGAAAGAGGTGATTTGATTGTTTGTTAGCATTTGTCGTTCCTTTTAGCTTTCAATATCCATTACACATCGAAAGCCATTGTAATCGTAGAATTTATTTGGTGGTTGATAAGTACGAAAAGACACATTCATTGCTGGTGCGTAATTGTTCCAGCTTCCACCTCTAACAACTCTGGGTAAATCGGTTTCTAACAATTGTGGTTTATGTAGTTCATTCTCGGGTAAAACAACTGGGTTAACACGCTTACTGGAAGAATAAGCGTCTTTAAAATAAGCGTCTAAGCACCATTCCCAAACATTTCCTTGAGTATCGTATAAGCCATAACTGTTCGGTGCATACTCTCCTGCTACGTTGGTCATCTTTTTTTGACCGTAAAAGTTCGCTGCTTTTCCTAACGTATATTCCTTAAGTCCACCACGAGCAGCGTATTCCCATTCTGCTTCAGTTGGTAAACGTTTGCCTATCCATTCTGCATAATCCATGGCATTTGACCAGCTGATATAAATAACAGGATGATCGTTTGTTGGTGAGTCTACCGTAATATGGTTCCAACTAGGTGGTTCGCGCTGGGTATCTTCAATAAATTTCCGAAATTGACCGACTGTAACAGGTTTTATGTCCATCCAAAATGAACTGAGTTCAACGGTATGAATTGGTTGTTCATTAGTCTTTTTTGTGCTTCCCATATCAAACCGTCCAGATGGGATTTTGACCATTTCGTCTGGTTGATTCTTTGAGAATTTTGAACGTAGTTTAGAATGTCGGTGTAGGTTAAACGAAATCGGTTGCTTACTCAATTTTTCTTCCTTTTCTATTATTGAATCCGACGTTTTTATTTCTTTCAGTTTGCCATTGTTATAGACCTAATTGCAAGTTGCAAAAGTGATCTATAATTGACACACAATTAAGCTAACACTATAATCGATTTTTCATCTAAATCCAAAAGATATAGAAGGGAAGTTGTAAATGCGAGAGCTTGATTGCGAAATCATGTTATCGATAGAAAAAAATATTAAATTTACGCAACATCAAGGTGTTAAATACTCTGTACCTGTATATTGCTGGTAT
>CAYVHK010000012.1:0-4412 GCA_964451145.1 uncultured bacterium
GATGCTGTGCGCTTGTTAGTTTCAACGAGACCTATTAGTGTATGACTCACACCAAGTAATTCGGCTAATTGCCTTAGGCTCATTTTTTTTTCGGCTCTGAATTCTCGGAGATGTTCAGCAAATGTCAGTTTCATGAAGTAATGTATACCTTGTCTTTTGATTTTTTTTATTTTTTGGGAAAAATCGGCCTTAAATTGAACTTACAACTCACTCAATCTCAATAATTAGGGGCGAGGGTGAGACGTTTCCTGCACGCCTCAACGTTTCAGTCTACATGAATTTTTCTTATCTGTCAAATATCTTTAATAAATTTCATGAACTAGAACTTACTTCCAATTATACATTAATGGCATCATTACGGTTGAATATCTTCACTGTTTTTGTTAGCATAGCAATGTTTTCAAGTAATAAACAGGATGAACGTTTTAAAAAAAACTAAAAATCAGTGAATCGAATACTATTAGAAGCGCAGGCTAGGATTTGTACCGGCCCTCATCAAACCCGTCCACTCGGTGTAAAGTCGGACGATTTATTACAACCGACAGTGGTACTGGATAATATTTTTCTGTCATTGACAAATCAGCTTCCTTTTTCGGAACAGGCAACCATGGCACAAATGGGGTCATTTTTTGCAGCCATGACTATTCGTCGAAATTTTCCACCGAGCACACGGTGGTCCATAGCTGAAGTAGAGGCCATGGCCAAATTTGAGCCATTATTTGTTAAATATGCACCTGCGGAGCTATTGTTCTTGTTAAATCCAAATCGAGGATTACCTACCTTTGATCCGATGACTGCCATGGTAGTCAAGTCTTTGACACAGATTTTAGCGGGACAGCATTTGCCTTACTATCAAGCCTTTGAAACCTGCAAGGCCGTTTTGTCTAATAACTTGCACCTATCTTTAAAGGCCGCGGTCATTATTGGGCAACGAATGAATTTGGAGTCATTTGATGAGATGAGTGCTTACCTAGATTCTGTTTACCCGAGAGATCAAATTCGACCGGTCAATATTGAATCGCTAACTCATTTCGGTTTACCCTTTGACGGAGCAACTCGATATTTTCGTCCAGCTCTTTTCATCGCAGCTATTCGATCGGCTCTGGGTCAGCAGACGGTTCTACACGGTGTCGATTTCATGCCACCCAAAAATGGTGTTACTGAAGAAAAAATTTTGGATGTATTGGGCGGAAAAACCAACTACACATTAGATCAGGCGAAACAGCTATTAGAAGATCCATCTATTGGATTCGCTTATGTTAGTCAACGGGAGTATGCACCAAAAGCATATCAGTTAAGGCATTTGCGAACTGAAATCAAAAAACGTCCAACTTGGGCTGCTACGGAAAAAATACAACAGCTTTTTTCCGCTCGACAATCTAACTACATGGTAATCGGTTACTATCACAGTGGTTATGAGACGAAATTGCTACGCTTGGCCGAAGAACGAAAAGTAACGGCCGCCCTTGCAATTAAAGGTGAAGAAGGTTCGTGCCACTATGCAATGCGTTTTTCGAAGCCGTCTACGGCAGAACGAAATGCTGTTAATCATTCGCAAGGTTTTCGTTACACAGAAGGAGAACGCATTGATTTTGCAATGGATATCAACCCAGCTAATTATGGTTTTGATTATCGTACAAACCCACGACCAATGAAAATAACCGCAAAGGCTTTCGCCCAAGAAGGTGTTGCAGCTCTAGCCGGCCAGAAAGGTCAAATTTACGACCGGCTTATTTTGAATACTGGTATGATTAACCATTTTCTAGGACTCTATAAAGATCCCCAAGAATCGATAAAGGAAGCCAAGCTTGTGATTGATAACGGGGAGGCTCTCCGGCGTCTCCGCCGATACTTAAGTCAATGCTAACAACATTAACCAAAAATGGGCTATCAATTCAAGCTCACCAATACCAAATCCATTTTGACATCCTACCAGAAATTACTTATCTTGATGATCAAAATTTACTGAATCGATCAATCGATTCAGTATCTAAATTTTCAAATACAGTCACACTTGATTCAGTTGAAATTGAAGAAGGGCTCGACTTTTGCCAAATTCGTTTTTGGGCCTTCACCAGGTTTGCCAATAAAATCAAGCAGTTTAGTATCTGGTTCCAAGCTTACTTTCGTCAACCTCATATTTCAGCAGAGTTGGAGAAAATGGTATGGGATAACATAGAAGACAATAAGAACGTATCAGTGATACTATCAGATTGGTCCCGAGTTCTAGTTCAACCAGACCAGATTAAAAAAGCTATTGATCAAGGGAAAATTTTAAACTCATTAGGAAACAAAGATGGAAGTGAATAGGGCTCTGTTTTTCATGGAGTAATCGAATCAGATTCTGACAATTTTTAGGACTGCGAAAATTATTTTTTTTATGCTAAAATAGCTAGCATGAACGATATTAACTTCGATTACCAACAGATAGTGGAGGGTAAGGGGTTCGAGATTGCTTTCGCTGGCATGGCCATCGTTTTTTTTGCACTGACGGTAGTTAGCCTGTTCATCGCCTTTTTACCTCATCTTCTTCGTATCATTGACCGCCTTTTACCTCCGGTGGTTCATGCTCATTCAACTAGTGTTCACCAAACATCTAGCCCCACATCAGTTCAGATTTCCAACGACGAATCAGCCGATGAGATTGCTGCTGTTATTGGTTATATTTTGCATACTCGACATCAAAAATGACAATCCTTTCTGAGTTTCTAACAACTACAGCTATCCTAAACATGTCACCAGGAAATCTAGTTATGATTTTAGTCGGCCTGGTTTTCATTTTTTTGGCTATACGCAAGGACTACGAACCCCTTTTATTACTCCCCATTGGTTTTGGTGTAGTGGTTGGTAATATTCCCCCGATTGAGGGGATGGCAGTTGGTGTGTACGACCCAGGTAGCGTTCCATACTACATCTACTTTGGAGTTCGCCAAGGGGTTTTTCCACCACTAATTTTTCTTGGTATTGGTGCCATGACTGACTTTTCGACAATGTTGTCGAACCCCAAGTTGGTGTTGTTGGGAGCTGCTGCACAACTGGGTATTTTTCTAACGCTGATCGGTTCCCTTTATTTGGGATTTACACCAATGGAATCTGGAGCCATTGGTATCATCGGTGGTGCTGACGGACCAACGGCCATTTTTCTTTCCTCTAAACTCGCCCCTCATCTCTTAGGTGCTATTGCTATTGCGGCTTATTCCTACATGGCTCTAGTTCCAGTGATCCAACCACCAATTATGAAATTGCTGACAACACGAGAAGAGCGACTAATCCGTATGAAAGCGCCACGCGAAGTTTCACAAAGAGAAAAAATTATTTTCCCAATCGTGGCTTTTTTGATTTGTACTATGATCGCCCCTAGTGCAGTGGTCTTAATTGGGATGCTGTTTTTCGGTAATCTGCTAAAAGAGAGTGGGGTAACAGAACGTTTGGCTGAAACCGCTCGAACATCAATGATCGATATTGTAACCATTCTACTTGGTTTTTCGGTTGGTTGCTCTACACAAGCTCAAACCTTTTTAACCCCGCAATCGCTACTGATTTTTGGTTTGGGGGCACTATCTTTTGCCGTTGCCACTGCTTGTGGTGTATTAGCGGCCAAATTTATGAACCTGTTTTTGAAAGATAAGATCAACCCTTTGGTAGGTGCAGCTGGCGTATCGGCTGTCCCCGATTCAGCTCGTGTGGGAGAAATGGTTGGGCAAAAAGAAGATCCACAAAATTTCCTTTTGATGCATGCCATGGCACCTAACGTGTCTGGGGTAATAGGGTCAGCTGTAGCCGCAGGTATTCTCTGGTCAATATTGGTAACGTAGATTAATCAACACAGGACTGATAAAGTGAGTAAGAAAAAAATTCGTTTTATGTGTACGGCCTTTCGAGATGGTTTTCAATCTGTCTATGGGGCACGTGTCTTTACCCAAGATTTTTTGCCGGCGGTTGAAGCTGCTTGTGATGCTGGAATTAACTATTTTGAAGCAGGTGGTGGTGCCCGTTTTCAATCTCTTTACTTCTACTGCAACGAAGACGCTTTTTCTATGATGGACTCATTTCGTGATACTACTGGTCCAGAGGCTAATTTGCAAACCTTAGCTAGAGGGGTCAATGTAGTTGGTTTGGAGTCGCAACCGAGCGAGATCATCAAGCTTCATGCGGATCTTTTCAAGAAGCACGGCATTACAACCATTCGCAATTTTGATGCACTCAACGACGTTAATAATTTGATTTATTCTGGTCAATGTATTGTTAAGGCCGGTTTGAAGCACCAAGTTTGTGTAACTTTGATGGAATTACCACCTGGCTGCGAAGGTGCTCACGATGCCGATTTTTACGAGCAAACGCTACGCCAGATTTTGGATGCTGATATCCCATTTGATTCGGTATGTTTCAAAGATGCTTCTGGCACAGCAGTA
>CAYVHK010000012.1:4422-5006 GCA_964451145.1 uncultured bacterium
AAGGTAGGCGAGACAATCAAAAGGGCCAGAAAAATGTCGCCCGAAAACACCTTTATTCACTTCCACACCCACGAAACAGCAGGTATCGGTGTTGCAGCTAATTTAGCTGCTTTAGAAGCCGGAGCTGATGCCATTGATTTGTCTCTTGCGCCTTGTTCTGGGGGAACTTGTCAACCAGACTTATTGGTTATGTGGCATGCTTTGAGAGGGTCCAAATTTGATCTTGATATCGACATCGATAAGGTGCGAGAAGCGGAGGAGGTCTTCAAAGAGTGCATGGCAGACTATTTTCTACCACCTGAAGCAGTGGCTGTTGAACCCATGATACCTTGGAGTCCGATGCCGGGTGGTGCTTTGACTGCGAACACACAAATGTTACGAGACAACGGTATCATGGATAAGTATCCTGACATGATTAAAGCGATGCGAGAGGTTGTTGAACGAGGTGGATATGGTACTTCTGTAACGCCAGTTTCCCAGTTTTACTTTCAACAGTCATTTAACAATGTGATGTTCGGGCCATGGAAACAGATTGCTCCTACTTATGGTCAGATGGTCTTGGGCTATTTCGGAAAAACGCCGGT
>CAYVHK010000012.1:5016-27114 GCA_964451145.1 uncultured bacterium
AAAATTGCATCGGAGCAATTAGAATTGGAACCTACTATCCAGTCCCCACTAGAGCGAAACGATGCTGATCCGGAAAAAGGGATTTCAATTGCTCGTCAACAGATAGAAGCGAATGGTCTCGACCCGACGGACGAAAACATTTTTATCGTTGCTACTTGCAAAGAGAAAGGATTAGCCTTTCTACAAGGAAAGGCTGAAATTGGTGTACGTAAAGCCGAGAAGACCGAAGAACTAATTTCTCCTTCGCCAACGACGGGTCCAGCAAATTACAATCTCAAACTCAACGGTCAAAGTTATTCTGTTTCAATTGATGGTAGTACTGCGGTGGTAAACGGTAAAAAATTCCAAGTGGAGTTAAATGCCAGTAATAGTGACAGTGTAGAGTCAAAAGAAACTTCAGACAACGAAGTAACTACAGTATCTGCTGAGATGCCGGGCAAAGTGATTCGTCTTCTGATGGAACCAGGTACAACCGTTGCAGAGGGGGACAACATTTTAGTGTTAGAAGCGATGAAGATGGAGATGCCAATTTCAGCCACTACTAGTGGCACATTGACCGAATTTTCGGTTTCTCCTGGTGATCAAGTGGCGGCGGGAGATACGTTAGCATTAATCTCTTAGAGATTTAGCTTCTTAAGTCTCCGGCCCAAATCTCAACTTGTTGGCCATTATCTTCGAGAAGCTGCAGTTGACCTGCTGATCCAAAACCAGTTAGTATACCGATTTTTCGGCTGTTTCCATCTCCAATTTCAACCTGTTGACCTAGGTTGAAGCAACGATCTAGCCAAGCAGTATGTAGAGCCAAAAATCCATCTACTTTCCACTTCTGGATCCAAGTATCCAGAAGTGGCAGTAACCGATCCAAAAACGCTTGGACAGATATTTTTCGACCGGTTTCAATAAAAACTGAAGTGGCAGGCTGATCAATTAAATTTGCTTCATTTAGTGTCATGTTGATGTTCACCCCCACGCCGACTACAACAGCCGATGGTTGTGGAATTTCGGATAGGATGCCACAAATTTTCCGTTTTCTGACTAGAAGATCGTTAGGCCACTTGGTTTGGACTATTAAACCGTAGTGCTCCAAAGTAAAGGCAACTGCTACTGCAACTGCCATCGGCAGTGCCGTAATCTGATGAGAGTTATTAATTGACCTCAATAGAAATGAAAATGTTAGATTTTGTTCATTCGATGTTTGCCATCTTCGGCCCAATCGCCCTTTACCAGATGTTTGGTGGTGTGTTGCCAAAACAAATCCATTCGGTAATGACTCGTTTTGTAACAGACGATCGCATAGCACTGTATTAGTCGAAGTTAGCTGGTCGTGCCATTCCGGTAGCTGAAATTGCATCGTTTACGTTTAATCCCAATTGTACGATAAAATAGAATCAATTAGAAAATCCGTATTATAAGAATATTAATTAAGATTTAGAAATGACTATTCAACGAATTTTGTTTATTTTCTCTCTTTGGTTGATCATCTGTACAGCTTGCCAAAAGCAATCGCCGGAACTATCGGTTACCACTAAAGATAAAAGCATTGACCAAAAGCAACTTCCCATTCATCAAAAACCGAGTACCTTAAATAAGAAAGATCAGAACACAGGTGGAAATGATAAGCTAGTTCTAACTGATCAAGAATGGCGAAAAAAGCTGACAGCAGCGGAATACCAGATTTTGCGGCAGAAAGGAACAGAGCGGCCATTTACAAATGAAATGAAAAATTTGGGAGATGGATCATTTAGCTGTGTCGGTTGTGGTAACGAGTTGTTTCTATCCGGCACCAAATACGATTCAGGTTGTGGTTGGCCCAGTTTCTACGACGTGGCTCAGGCCGGAAAAATTACTGAGAGAATTGATTTTACCCATGGCATGATTAGAACCGAAGTTGTGTGTACACGTTGTGACGGTCATCTCGGACATGTGTTCAATGATGGCCCAAAGCCAACAGGGCTACGTTACTGTATCAATGGCACTGCCATTCAATTCGCTAAAGATCAAAAAACGAGAAATGAAGAAAAGCAGAAAAAAGCTGACATCCAATAACCAACGCGAGATAATGAACGATATCTATTATCTCACATTAGCCAGAACCGGAATTAGCTACATCATTTTGGGGTTGTAACTAGGAAAAGGAGGCCAGAATCTGGACGCCTGTTTAGCTTTCCTGAGTAGATGACAAGTCTAGAGTTCGGCTAGGCGTTGCTACATAAGAAGAGGGGAGAATTGCTTCAACTTCTCCATGGGGTCGGGGGATGACATGTACCGACAATATTTCGCCCACTTTGGCTGCAGACTCAGCCCCAGCGTCAGTGGCCGCCTTTACCGCTCCGACATCACCACGCACCATAATGGCAATCAGACCACCACCGACCTTTTCATATCCAACCAAGGATACGTTAGCAGCCTTCAGCATAGCATCCGCCGCCTCGACTGCACATATCAATCCTTT
This sequence comes from uncultured bacterium, assembly GCA_964451145.1. Classification (GTDB taxonomy): domain Bacteria; phylum Poribacteria; class WGA-4E; order WGA-4E; family UBA9662; genus TMED15. The sequence goes on from CAYVHK010000012.1 coordinate 7,469, forward strand.
CGTTTCGATTAGACCCAACGCGTCTCTAGCCATTTTTTCTTAATCTCATTTCGTAGTCTTTAAACCATCTAGCGTAGTTCAGTATAGCACAACAAAAAATTTGATTCAAGCCCATCATTTCCTTAAATTTATCATTTGCAAAATAGGTACTAATCTAATTTCACCGTTGATCGACTCCCAATTGATGGTGACATCATCATCAACTCTTGTCTTTCTGTTAATTTATTGTATCGATTTAGGTCATAATAATTACCAGACCAAGCTGAATGCCCAGGGCTGTACTTATAAAGAAGCGAACGGCGTTCATGATGAGCTACCCAAGGCATAGTTCCGTGAATTAAGGCTTCTGTGAAAAACAATACGTCGCCTGCCTCGACGGCCGGTTGCAAAACGTAATGTGGTTGTCGTTCAAAATTTCGGACTTCACGAGGTACATTGGTGCTAAAATTGCTTTTATGACTACCCGGTATACAGGCGAATCCGCCATCTCCAACTTTAGTTGATGCTAAGTTGAAAGTCATAACGCAAAGTCCGTTACGGATGACACCATCCCGATATTTATACCAGTGATCTCCCTCATGACCACCTGGCCGACCTCCGTCCTCACCACCGTGTAGGCCACCACGTTTTTCTTCGCCAGACATAAAAATAGCATAGTCGTGGTCGATTCGAACATGTGGTCCAATCATCTCCAACAAATATGGCATAATGTTAGGGTGGTCGATCAGATTTTGAAACGGTTCGCCCCAAGTACTAGGTGGTCCAACACGGTTACCTTCATCAATTAACCGATTCAGTCCGTTCACTTCGTCAGTAGTCAATACGTTCCTTATAACAAGGTAACCTTGTAAGTCGACAATAAATTTCTCTTCATCGGTCATCATGGGCAAGATTTTATTCCCCTCAAGTTTACTTTTGTCGATTTATTGTTCGATTGATTTTTGCCAAACCAGTGGAAAAATATCGCCGACCAATTTTTCGCCGTGATTAATAGTTACAAAAGGCTTCATGATATGGCCGCCGGTTTCGTCGTAGACTGTCTTTTCGGTCATGTAGTGATTGGCAATAGCACGTCTTTTCCGTCCGCTATTATTTGCATGTGATCCATGCCAAGTCAGAGCATGATGGTAGTGTACGTATCCTTTTTTGACAGGACATAATCGAACCTCTAATTTCATTCCTTCGAACTCATCGGGCATTTGGTCAAAGTGCCGACTGTGAGGGAAAAACCCTCGTACCACCCCCCATTTGTGCGAACCAACAACCATGCTCATACAGCCATTGGATTGGTCGATATCATCTAACGCCAACCAAGAAGATATCTGTGTTGTTTTGGGAGCGATGTTAGGCCACGCCGGAGAGTCTTGATGCCAACCAGTGACACCACCACTCCCCGATGGTTTATACTGAACCTGATCATGCCAAATACGTAACTCTTGTGCTGATAGCAGTTGTGCCACCTCGGCCACTATCTTCGGATGATGAGTTAAGGACCGAAAATCCTTACTAGCCTGCCAAATATTAACAATTTGCCAAACAGGAGTCTCCGCATCACCACCCAGGTTAGCAATTCTGACAGGTTGTTGGGACGCTGTTTCGTCTTGGTAGCTATCGATCACTCGGTCAAGTTCCTGGCGAAGTTTTTCTACTTCATCATCGTTCAGAATCCGATCACCCAGAATAAAGCCATCCCGGTGAAAACTCGCAATACGTTCTTGACTTAACACATTTGATCCTTATCAGTTGGGACATTGGTTTTAGATTGAGGGAAATATACTGAAAGCCAAACAAGCTGTCAAAGCCAATAATTCAAAGCAAAGCAGAATTGTGAGAGGAAATTGATTTCCGATTAAAACCTAATAATTAACACCGGATTCCATAGAGGTTAAGCAAAAAAATGACGGACAAAATCTCCCATTAATTCCTTTCCTTTTTCATTTAAAAAAACTTGTATCGTAGCCATGATTAGAAGCGAAATGTCTTACCTGATTATCCTCGCCAACTGTTGTCGATACTAGTATAACCGTGTGTATATTGGTGAAGGCCTGCTGGCAGATTGTTTAAGAATCTCTGCCCTTCTGCTGGCATCTCCCACGGAATGTCAATTTGGTGATGACGATTTCGAAAACCGACAGCACAAGAAAGGCGAATCTGATCGGTTTGATTCGGAAAAGCCGCATGATATGTACGGTGTGCAAAAACAATCATATCGCCTGGATTAGTGAACAATGGTATTAGTCCAGGAACATCGAAACCAGCATAAGCACTCGGAACTTCACCAATTTTATAGAAAGAGCGACAATCAGCAGTTAATTTGAATCCTTTCGGTCCTCTCCAGTCTTTAAAATGTGAATCCTCTATTACACACAACCCGCCATGTTGGGGATGAGACCCCGTCAGGTAAAACCATTTTCCAGATGGCCAAAGGCCTCTATTGAGGATATCACCAGAATTTTTGGGTGGTTGATCTGAAAATCCGCACCAGTCAGTATGCCAAGCTACGGGTTGCGAACCAGGCATTCGGATAATAGCCGCCGATCGATGAATGGTCAGTTGATTGCTACCAATCAGATGATGATGAATTGTCATAAATTTTCGATTAGTTAAAAGTCGCCAAGCCTTAGGGCCAGACTCGATCCAAGCGTGCCGAGTACGACTTTGCCCCACTTGTAACTCACGGTCAGGGTCAGCACCTTCGAATACAGATTTTTTCAATCTTTCCACTGTATTTTCATTCAACACATTCTTGATAATGGCAAACCCATGTGCTGCCAAACAATCCGACATGAGATCAAGTTGATTGGTCTCAAACTCATATGCATATTCTAATTTTGGTTTCCGAATTCCTGAATAGTCTTTCATATTTTGATCAAACCCCTCTTACAACTGAATATAAATTAAGGTGCAACTATGCTGAATGTATACGTGGCGGACTGACAAGCTAACGCGACAAACCAAATGTTTGTCTTCCAAGCAGCGTTGACAAACTATCAGAAGTATGCTAAAAAGTCCAGAGTAGTGAAGGTGTTAAAATAAAACAATATCGGTTTTCATGAAAGGTGTAATTTCAACTCCTGTTCATCTCTTAAAGGCCAGAGATGTCAACCATCTTCAGCCAAAATCTTGGCTCGGTGCGATTAGAACCTTCCAGAAGAACCATAAACTCATTCGTTTAACTTTTTGGTCTTTTGTTCTGATTTGGGCAGGAGCCACGGTTCTATTCTTTTTAGAGTACGATCACTTTCGAACCAGCGTGTCCAATCAGCTGTCTACTATCGAGCAATCTAAACAAAAAAGTGATGATTCCCTCGTTGAGATTGAAACTCAATCTGACGATAGTCAGACTAAAGAGAGAAAAGAAATTGGTTTTCTTAGCACTTATCTTCATACTGTCTGGTGGTCTGTAACAACTTTTACGTCAGTCGGATATGGGGACATCTCACCTAAGTCGGAGATTGGTAAAGCCTTTGGTATTGTGGTAATGCTAAGCTGTTTTGTATGGGCAATGGTCTTGTCTGGTTCTGTAGCTTCGGTGTTGGTTGCCAGACGATTGAAAGAAGACGAAGATGATTTTGATGAGAATATTTTCGTCAATCATACTATCATTAGTGGGTGGAATCACATGGTCGGTCCCATTTTGTCTGTTCTGGCTCAAGAACAAGATGCAGTGCCAATAGTGCTAGTTAATGAAGTTAGTCTTGATGATGTTCGAATTCAAAGTGCAATTAGTGGTTTCGATAATTCAGATATTTTACATGTATTTGGAAACTATACTAATGAGGCCGTACTTTCCAAGGCATTCATCCAACGGGCAAAAAATATGATTGTTCTTCCTGATTACGCGCATTTATCACAAATTGAAAGTCCGGATGAGCAAACCACAGTTCTTGCTGTTTATACTGCTAAATCAATGTCCGAAGATATTCGTGTGATTGCCCATATTACTAATTCAGACATGACAACTCATCTTCAAAGGGCTAACTGCGATGAGATTGTTGTTTCAGACGCTTTCACTCCGAAGCTGCTGGCTTATCATATCACTCACCCGGGATCACCACAAGTAGTCGACACCATATTTTCACCCGAAAACCGAAGCGATCTTCAAGTGCATCAGATTCCATCTATACTGGTCGGAACTGGACATCAGCAGATTTTTCAGCATTTTAAAACCAATAATTCATGGCTAGTAGTTGGTTATGCCATTATACGACCAGCGGACAGTTTAGAAGAACAAATGAAAAATGCCGGCAATACCTACGTTCTTGATATGATAAAAGAGCAACTCGAGCGAGAGGGAATTGACCTAACAAGTGATGAAAAAGTGTTTATTGAGATTAATCCCAACGACAGTTATATAACTGATGGAAATCATCGTGCAATTGTGTTGATTTAGGAACACTTCAAGTGGTACAAACAATATCGTTAAATAGAAAAAGACAAGAAGGCGGATTTATATGAGTGTGCAACCAACACGTGTCCAAAGAATCAATTTGTTCCAAGACCTCAACTTTGAACAGTGTAAGCTTATTTCCAATAAGGTAGAAATGAAAAACAGCAAACCACATGCAGACTTGCTAATTGAAGGAGAAATAGGCAACACATTATTGCTGATTTTTCAAGGTGAAGTAGAGGTCAGCAACCAAATTATGATTAAAACAAAAAGTGGATTTAGTCAATCCCGAAAAGCGATTGTACGTTTAAAAACGACTGACCCAGCTCCGGATGTTGATCCCGTTTCTGAACCGACTACCTTCGTGGTCGAAGAACCAGCATTTGCCACAGGCGAGTATGCACTCGTTTCTGATGAGGCTATTCGAACGGCCAATGTTACGACAATGACGCCAACTGAGTATGGTATATTGACTTTTCAAGATTTTTCCCAAATCGTAAAGGATGACCCCTCGATTGCAGGACCAGTGTTCCGACGGGTGGCGCGTAATGCTGTGGAAAAAATCAAAACAGGAAATGCAGATATCGCCAACTTAACACAAGCCTTTTTCTACGCATTATCTAGGGGGTAATAGGTTTATAGATCAATTTCTGTATTGCTCTATTTTTACGATCGCGAAAATAGAGCCATGCTTTGGCTTAGCCCGTAAGTTTGTTCAAATGGAAAAACGAGAGTTCCGACGATTTGAATTGAGCAAACCAAACCTTGAAAAACCCGACAGAATGATAGAAACCTCCCAATTCGTCGGCTCGATAGTCTCATTCATCCTCTCTTTTAAACTGTGGTTTCTTCGTCGCCAATATGAACTCGGTCTTCGGCGCCGATGATTCTAATTCCAAAGTCAGTTTCATTTTAGACCGTCTGCTGTATATGTAATGTAACCGTTGTACTGATGGTTCAGCAGCCAGTTTATGTTGACCACTGCTACTATATTCACCATCGTCCTCAATTTCAGTGAAGCCTCATTTTTTTGCACAAATCGTCTGAAATAGCAGTAGTAATTAGGTCTAAATTTTCTACATCCAATGTAAGCTGATAGTTAGTAACACTTACTTACCTCAGTTTGGCCAATTACCTAACTAGTTTTACTAAAATTGCTCTAACATGTTCACTGATAGATCACGATTGACTACTAGTTGAACACCTTTCAAATCAATCAATCCAAATGGTATTATGCTGCAACGCCTCTACATCCAATACAATTTATTGTATAAGACACAGTTTACTATTTTAATTCCATTTTCCTAATTTGGTTGTGTTTCCTCGTCATTCACTAACTCGTAGGATACCAATTCAAAGTCGACTTCCACTGTAACGTCGGCTCGGGTTTGAGCTTGTGTAAATTTGATAATTCCTACATTTGGTGCCAGCCATTTCTGGACGATAGTTTGGTCTAAATCTCTGTCGAAAAACCGCCAGCTAAATGTTTCCTCAACTTGAAATACGTGTTCAAATCGACCAGCTGGTACACTCAGTATTTCCTCCGATAGAACCTCATTTTTATCTAAACCACCACCTATAGGAAACAGCTCTGGTGTAAGTTTCGCTTGGAATTGCTTTTGCCACTGATAGCCCGGTATTAGTGGAAACTTATAGAGAGGTAGAAACGGTACAAACATGATTGTTCCATCCGTTCCAGAAGTCACATTTTGTGCTTGTTGGATAACCACCTTGACTTTGCCGTTTTCATCCAGTTCCTCACCCAAATACGAAAAATTATAAACACGCTTCTCCTCTGGTAAGTCTGGGTTATATTTTCGTAAAACATAGCTTTTCTCAGTTTGGTTTTCGGGTAGTTGAATTTGGATTATATCGATAATCTCAAATACAATTTGGTTTTTTTGATCATCTTGGTAGTACCATATATTGCCGACAGCTAGCGGATAATAATTACCAGAACGAGTCTTCCAAACTTGAATATCAATGGAACTTGTGTTCGACTTGATTCCGTCGCTTACAGTAACCTCGACTGTGTACTTACGTTCACTTTTGGGCGCTAACCATACAGCACCGTTCTCATCGCCTTGAATAATGCCACCATTAGCCTGCCACTGATAGGTAATAGGATCACCTTCTAAATCGACTGCCTTTAAACTAATTGATATCTCTTGGCCTGGTTCAACGATATCGGATTCTGCTTCGAAAACCGATATTTTAGGAGCATAGTTACTTTCGCTAGGTATATCTTCGTTTCCACAACCATAGAAAATCCAGACCAGACAGAGGCCGACCCATAATCGAAGTTTCATTGACATTTATTCACTAACCTAAAAAGCTTATTATAACTTTATACTTTAGTATATACTAGGCAAGCCTGACAACGTATCCGCAATTTGAAAGTTGACAAATTGTAACCTTTGCATTCAATTGCTAAGCAGAAAACATATTGTGAAACAGGTGATCCTTCTAGACTAAACGAACCGCTCAAAATATATCTGATCGCTTTTCCAAAACAGGGCATTTCTCCAGATCAAATTAACACCAAACATAAAATTTTCGCAAGCCGTTTGATTAACTGACTATCTGATCTTTTTCGTTATTCATCAAAATGACAAAACTAAACCAAACCAAAAAGGAGAATAGTTGACAAAAAATGAAAAGATTGAATGTATGTATGATTTCAGGATCTTTTGAGTATGATTCGGAAAAGTCTTTACAATTTTTCCAGAATTATTTGGCTGAAAATTATCCACTAATTGAAACCAAACTGATCGTCTATCAGGATGAAGATGATGATCCGTCCTTGAGAATACTGGAAATGACCGATGTGGTAGTTCTTTTTACTCGAAGAATTCGTATCGCGGGCGAAAATCTGAAACGAATCCAGGATTATTGCCAGGCCGGAAAACCAATCGTGGGTATCAGAACAGCCAGCCACGCTTACCAAAATTGGCTTGGTTTCGATGCGCAGGTCTTAGGTGGTAGTTATGAAGGACATTTTGGACATGGGCCACTTTCTCACGTTGAAATATTAGAAATGAATAAAGATCACCCGGTCCTAGAAGGTGTTCCCAACTTTGATGCATTCGGCAGTCTATACAAAAATCCAGCTAACGTTAAAGATGCTACCACTTTAATGATAGCCAAAACTAATCAAGGTAACTGTCAACCTGTTGCCTGGATTCGCGAGAGGCAAATTTCAGATGTGGCTGGTCGGGTTTTTTACACTTCGATCGGACATCAGGATGACTTTCATATTGAAGCTTTTTTGCAATTGTTGACCAACGCTATTTTTTGGACGACAAAACGATGACCTCAACTGCCAATTTAGTTTCAGAAATTCGGTCTTTTTGCCAAAAAGAATATGATCGTATTCAACAAAGACACCGGTTTGGTGTGAATGGACGTGAGATTGTAGCTGAATATACTCGTTTAGCGGATAACGTTATCTTTCGTATCGTTCGACAAGCTGAACAGACCGGTATTTTACCATTAGAGTTTCCTGTGGCAATTTTGGCCGTCGGCGGATATGGGCGAGAAGAGCTAAACCGTCATTCTGATATTGACATAATGTTAGTCTATGATCGTTTCATTGACCAAACCCAGCTGGAGAAATTTGCGTCACAGCTGATTACGGTTTTGTGGGATGCTGGCTTTGAGGTGGGGCATAGCTGTCGTTCAATCCGCGAGTGTATTAAAGTGACCCAAGATGACGTATTTTCAAAAACCTCCATGTTAGAAGCAAGATTTGTTATTGGTAAAAAACAGACTTATCGACACTATCGGCGAGTCACTTCAAAGCCATTATTTAAGCGTCAAGTGGGAAATTTCATCTCACAAAAAATTCAGGATTGGAATGACCGACACGAAAACTATGGTTCTACTATCTACCTGCAAGAACCAAATCTGAAAGAAAGTGTCGGAGGTTTACGAGACTTCCACACCGCCATCTGGATTTCAGCTGTTCATTATGGATTATCCAATATAGATGATTTGCAAAACAAACAGTTGATTCCGACAGCTATCTGTTCCCGAACCATCTCAGCTGTCGATTTCATGCTCAGAGTGCGCAATGAACTTCATATTCTGAACGGAAGATGTAATGATGTATTATCATTTGAAATACAAGAACAAGTAGCAAAAAATCTCGGTTATCAGGACAAAAGTACTATTTTTGCTGAAGAGCTGTTATTAAAAGATTATTTTTTGCACGCAGAAAACATCTTTGAGTTTGCCAAGTTAATTATCGATCGAGCTAAGTACAGTCACCCACAACTGCCAGCTATCTTTGATCTATTTCGGCAAAAAAAAATGGCCAATGGTTTTCGGATCATCCGTAATGAAATCGTATTTGAGAAAGGTAAATTAGACTTCGGTCAAAATCAAGAAAGTATCTTTAAATTGTTTATCTGCCGCCAACAGACCAACTATCGTGTAAGTGCGGAAATCCGACATGCTATTGCTAACAATCTAGAAAAAATTGATGATAACTTTCGTTGTTCTCCCCAAGTTTCCAGAGATTTTCTGTTTATTTTAGCAGGATCTCGCAATGTAGCCCATACACTTAGAAGGATGCACCGCTGGAAAGTACTGGAAACCTACTTGCCCGAATTTGTGCATTTGCGAGCACAGTTTCAACTCGATGGTTTTCATCAATACACTGTTGATGAACATACTTTCTATGCTATAGAAAATTTAGAAATTGAAACTTTATCCAGTATTAAAGGGGGTCAGATCTTTATTGATATCTTAAATGAGTTAGAACGTCTTGAATTACTTCGATTAGCAATGTTACTGCACGATATTGGCAAAGGTGTTGACGGAAGTGGAAATCATGATCAAAAGAGTGTCGATCTGGCACAAACCATATTAGATCGTTTATGTGTCAAAGAAGCCGATTCCAAGTTAGTCCTTTTTCTGATCGAACAACACTTGACCATGAGTCATATCTCACGCCATCGTGATCTAGATGATGACAAGGTGATTCAATCTTTTGCCCAAATTTTCAGAGGTAGTGTAGAAAAATTGAAGATGTTGTATTTGTTAACGTACGCCGATATTCGAGCTGTTAATTCCGTTATTTGGAACGACTGGCACGCTACTTTGTTGTGGCAACTCTATCGGCGTACGTTGACCGTTATGCAGAACGAAAAACCGCAAATTGAATTATCCGATTTAGAGCAGAAAGTATACAAGCAAATAAATCATCAAGTTCCATTAGAAACAATCAAAAATCATTTCGAACAAGTGCGAACGTTGACTGTTTACCAGCCGAAAGTCATTGTTCATCAGATTCAATTAGTTGAAGCATATAATCAGTTGGACAAAGATTTAGAAATTGTTTTGTCTTGTCTGGAGCAAGGTGAACATCATACTCAAATCGGGATTTGTACTGAAGACTCAAGGGGCCTATTTCGTAAAATCACAGGTGTCTTGACTGCTGAAAACATTAACATCCTCAGTGCTGACATTGAAACACGAAAGGACGGAATTGTTATTGATCTATTGACAATTACCGAAATAGACAAAAAAAGCAACCAACAAAAATCAGTCTCCCAGACACGTTGTCTTCAATTAGCTGAAACCTTTAATAAAATTTGGACAGCTGAAAAGAAGGGCGAATTCTGGCGAACCAAATCTCATGAAAAACCATTATTATCAATTTACGAAAGGATCAAACCGACACTCCATAACACTGATATTCGCATCAATAATGAAGACTCCGATCAGGCTACCATTCTGGAAATCCGTGCCCGAGATAGAATAGGCTTGCTATTTACTATCACTGATGTATTTTACCGGCTGGGACTCGACCTTCGATTAGCCAAAATTTTCACCCAACCGACTTTCGCCATTGATGCCTTTTATGTTACTGAAATAGATGGCACCAAAATCCATGACGGTGTTCGAATTGAGGAGATTAGGCATGCCCTAGAAGAAAGTCTATAGACTTTGGTTACAGCTTATTCTGGCTTGAGTACCACTTTCATCAACCCCTTCTCCTTTTGGTATAGTCGATGGAACCAATCTTTTCCATGCCTTAGGCCAACTTCTGCGCTCAATATGGAATCAACATTAATTTCCCCACGCTCAATCAAGTCCAAAGCTGCTGGATATTCACCACAAATCCCACAGCTACCTTGTAATCTCAATTGTTGTGTCACCACTTTTTGTAGCGGCAAATTGACATCTGAAACAATGTTTCCAACCAGTGTAACATTGCCACCACGCCGGACACAGTCAATGGCCATTTGAACAGTTGGATCAATACCGACAGCTTCAAACGCAACATCGGCCCCTCGACCACCAGTCATTTCTCGAATTTGTTCTGACACCCTATCGTGTGACAATAGTCCTAAATCTGCTCCTAGTTTAATGGCCAAATCGAGGCGATCCTGTTCCAAGTCTATGATCACGATTTTGCCACAACCAGCAACTTTTAGCGCTTGGACAATAAATGATCCAATCATGCCTGCACCTACGACAACAGCCGTATCGTTAACCGTGATAGGTGTAATGTCGACGGCGTGCAGAGCAACACCGACTGGTTCGACCATTGCAGCTTGAGTATATGAGACTTGATCCGGAATTTTATATAAAACATGGTGTGGAACAACCACATATTCCGCAAATGCGCCATTTCGTCTATACTCACCCGGAGATACACCCACCACCTCCCGCCCATCACTGAGGTTATAAAGACCTTTTCGAGTATACCAATCGTCTAACCGATATATGGTTGAGTCGAATGTAACTCGATCTCCCACGCACCAACCGGAGACATCAGCACCTACTTCAGCGATTTTGCCAGAGGCTTCGTGCCCCATGATAAGTGGTGGAATTCTCCGTCCGCTGCTACCATCCAGTCCGTGAACGTCACTTCCACAAATTCCACAGGCCTTGACGGAAATTAACACCTCATCTGATGCGAAATGAGGAAGGGGAACGTCCTTGTAAACCAGTTTATTATATTCTTCTAAGACTAGTGCTTTCATCAACACTTTCCTACTCCAAAATCGTTAATTTTTCGTTCATTTTGTAACCGGCCGAGATCGATTATATCAATTCTAATCAAAAAAAACAAACTTCAAACGTTATTTTGATTGTTTTTTGGGGTGGATTGAAGACTTGTCAGGTTGCGTCAATTATGATAGAATGGTGAACGTTTTTTGTGGTTCTGAGCCGGTTGATGAGACAGAATTAGGGGAGAATGATTTGAATAATTTTTGGCAAAGGCAATCGGGGGTATCTTCCACACAAGCATTGGTCGCCATTTTAATAGTGGGAGTTGTGGTTGCGGTCATTTTTGCTCCACGCCTGCTGGGTCAATCAGGAAAAGCCTTACAAGCCCAAGCAAGTAATGAGATCGAGAAAATCGGAATAGCCTTAGATACTTATGCCCGAGACAACGGCGATTACCCTTCGACGGAACAAGGGTTGATTGCATTGTGGGAAAGTCCTGAAGTCGCGCCCCTGCCTATCGATTGGCAAGGGCCTTATCTGGATAACCCGATTATAAATGATCCGTGGGGAAATCCCTACGTCTATGTCAGGCCTGGTTTAAGAGACCCAAATGGATACGATTTGGTGTCCCTTGGTAGCGACGGAATTGAAGGTGGTACCGGTGAAGGTGCAGATGTGGTTAGTTGGATTCGAACTGATGAATAGAATCAACGAGCAGTAGCGATCGCCTCTTTCAAGTTCAGCTGTCGGGTGTATAATGCACGTCCAATGATTGCTCCATCCGCGCCAATGGATTTCAGTTTTTCCAGATCGCCGAGCATGGTAACACCACCTGAAGCGACTACCTCAACTGATGAATCTAAGGATGTAATGATTTCAGATGTGGCAGCAACGTTTGGACCTCCCAACATTCCATCGCTTTGAATGTCGGTATAAACAATCGTTTTGACTCCTAAATCTACCACTTGTTGAGCAAATTCAGTAGATCGGCGTTCAGAAAAATTTACCCATCCCTCTATGGCAACTAGTCCATCTGCAGCATCAATGCCAACCACGATCTGTTTCGGGTATTTTTCGGTCGCATCTTGGACCAATTTCGGGTTTTTGATAGCCGCGGTTCCTAAGATTATGCGGCTTACGCCCAAGTCTAGTATACGTTCAATGCGGTCCATGTTGCGAATACCACCTCCTAGTTGAGTTGGTATAGAAAATCGTCTTGTAATTTCCTGCACAATTGAAAGGTTATTTGAATTACCTTGGAAGGCACCATCTAGGTCAACCAGATGTAAGTATTCGGCCCCTTGATCAACCCATGATTCGGCTATTGAGGCTGGGTCTTCAGAAAAAACCGTTTCGGCATCAGCTCGTCCTTGAATAAGGTTAACACACTTGCCATCACGAAGATCTATCGCTGGAAAAATTCGCATTCTGATTCTAAACTCCTGAGAAAAGCAAGATTATAACACTGCCCCTAATAACCAACAATGTTAAATTAATAGTTGAAGTCGAGAACAAAAGCATGCCGAAAGAATCAGGATTTAACGCTTCATCGAAAAAAACATTTTTGATACCAGCTCAAACAATCACGTTCGATTAATTGATGATCTGAAGGCATATCTGCCACAGGTTTATGGTTAAGCAGCGGTCATGATATGATACCATACGATGGAGAGGTTGCCGGTTCTGAGCATCAATTTTCCAAGAGTCAAATGATAGATGATTGGCAAATCGACTACATTATTCTTAACTCGATAATTGGTAGGCCAAAAATTAAAACACCCGACCTCGTTCGTGCATTAGTGTGATCGGTAAACGACTAGGCACAATCCGAATGGTTATACGCAGATGATCGTTGACAAATATCGATTTTGTTTCATCTGAAGAGGTTAGCAGCCTGGCCGATGACAAGTGTTTTTTTAGTATTATCGATGGTCGATTCTCGTAACCCCTACGATAATCGACAGATGGATTAATCTACTTTCGAGACCTTATGGTACATGGAGATACATAATATGGATTTGGTAAAAAAAGCACCTCGCAGCCCATATAATGTTGGTATTTTGGGCATGATGAATTTAGCCCGAATGACCGATAAAGCTCTGGCCCAACTGAATAAAAGTATTGGCCAATATAAGTTTGGGCTAACCTCCAATCGTGATTGTCGAACATTGTCCATTTTAGGTTTGACGGAGAAGGATTTTTTGGATATGGTCGATAGTAGTTTGTCTAGTAATTCGGGTGGGGATCGTGTCAGTAATTCTTCCATTGCAAATCAATTACGCTTCCAAACCAACATAAGATTGGAACAAATCAAAGACTTTAATTCTAATGAGCGAGATAGAAAACCGACCGATGAATCCTACCGTCAACGGTTTGAATTACGTCAGCAACTAGTAGGCCAACCCGAAATCCAAACTTTACCTGATATGTTAGATGCTGAAGATGCCTATGAGTTTGGAATTCCGTCTAATTTAACGCTTGTACCACCAATCAGCGCTCATTCAGGATCTATTTTGGGTATTTGTTGCCTTGGACGACTAGTTAGTAAAGCCAAAGGTGTTCTGAGCGGTAAACTAGGGGATTACAAATTTGGTGACAACTCCGGTTTGGACGTTGGAACAATGAATTTTATCAATGTCAATGAAGCTGAATTGCTAGCTGGAATATCTCGGTACACTGGCTGGTTAGATTTAATATCTTGGTTGAGAGATCGAGTTAGTAGAAGTCAGCAGGAAGTAGTTGACTGGAATCAAGCTCGCCGATCGCGTGGCCCCTGGAATGATGAAGTCCAACATATGTTCAACGAACGATCTCAAAGTGTTGAGCGAACAGATTTGACGACTTTCCTTGACCTGCTTGACTGTGAAGATGCTGCCGATTTCCCACAATAATAATCGAAATTTAGGGAGAAGAGAAATATGATCGAACTAGAGTTGCCAGCAACCATGTTAGCAGTCGTCTGTCATGCTCCTTATGATTATCGATTAGAAGAGTTACCAGTACCAAAAGCTGGCCCGGGTGAAGTTATCATCCAAGTTCAAGCCTGTGGCGTTTGTGCTAGCGACATTAAGTGTTATACGGGAGCCCCACTATTTTGGGGCGACCAACATCGACAACCATACGTCGATGGGCCAGTCGTGGCTGGTCACGAATTTACAGGTCGTGTAGTTAGTTTGGGGAAGGGCGCTAGCGAAAAGAACGGATTACGGATTGGGGACATCGCAATCGCTGAACAAATCGTTCCATGTTGGGATTGTCGATACTGTCGAAGTGGTAAATATTGGTTATGTCAGGTTCATCATATTTTCGGTTTCCAAAAAATAGTGTCGGGTGGTATGGCGGAGTACATGAAATTCCCGAAACAATCCTTAATCCACAGAATACCTAATCATATCACACCAACACATGCTGCGGTAGTCGAGCCTTTGTCTTGTTCCATTCACGCTGTGAAAAGAGGTAAGATCGAGTTTGGTGATGTTGTCGTTATTGCTGGTGCTGGGACGCTCGGGTTGGGGATGATTGGTGCCGCTCGGTTGAAAAACCCGGGACGGCTTATTTCAATTGATTTGGTTGACCAGCGGCTAGAGATAGCCAAGAATTTAGGGGCCGATCTGACTCTAAATCCCAAAAGGGATAACGTTGTGGAAGAAATTTTAGAGATAACTGAAGGTTATGGTTGTGATGTCTACATTGAAGCCACTGGCCACCCAAGTGCAGTAGAGCAAGGTCTACACATGATTTGCAAGGCCGGTACATTTGTGGAGTTTAGCGTTATGAAGGAACCGGTTACCGTCGATTGGACCATCATTGGAGATACCAAAGAATTAAATATTCACGGGGCACATCTTGGACCACACTGTTATCCTTTAGCCATTGATTATATTGATCGTGGCTTGATTGATGTCAGCCAGATCGTTACACACCAATTTCCTTTATCAGATTACAAGACCGCCTTCGAAATGGTAAAAAAAGGAACTGATTCGATCAAAGTACAGTTGATTCCCTAATTTTATTAAGCAGAAAAAAGTTTAAAGGAGTGTTTTATGTCGGCTAGATTGTCTATTTCATCTTGGAGTTTGCACCGTACCCTAGGTTCAGTTTTTCACAAACACGATGGTTGTGAAGCAGAAGTTGGTGATATTTCCTTGCTCGAACTGCCATCCAAAATCGCTCAAAAAGGGATTAAAACACTGGAAATTTGTCACTTCCATTTTCCTCGTATCGATGACGACTATATTGTTCAACTGCGTACTGCATTAGATCAAGCAGAAGTAGAACTGTACAGCATTTTAATTGATGATTGGGATATTACACATCCGAATGATGATCAACGTTCACAAGAAATAGAAAAGATTAAAAATTGGATTGATATTGCTGGCAAGTGTGGAGCCAGTTGTGTTCGGGTAATTGCTGGCATGACTGATATTGGTCCAGATGACCCTAGTCAACACCCAGCGATTCACTACAGTGCTCAAAATCTAGATCAATTAAGTATCTACGCCAATCAGCGAAAAGTTCAGGTTATTACTGAAAATTTTCACCGATTAGCTGCGCGTGCTGACACAGTCTTAACTATTTTAGAACAATGTCAAGAGAAAATTGGCCTTTGTGTTGATTTTGGCAACTTTCGTGGTGATGGAAAGTATGCGGAACTAGCGGCCATTTTACCCCATGCTACCTCCGTACATGCGAAAGCCAATTATCCTGAAGTTGGCCAAATGGAGCGGATTGATTTTAATAATTGTTTGGAGTTAGCTAAAGAAGCCAATTTTAGTGGTCCCTACTCGCTAATTTTCGATAGTTCTGGCAGTGAATGGGAAAGCTTAGCCGAAATTCAATCAGTTGTTGAAAATTATATCTGACACTATACAACTCTAGTTTGAATCAATGAAGTTGGGTATGGTATGTTATGCTTCTATCTTGGCAAGTACCCAACCCATTATGCCTGCACGTTTAAACGGTATCAATCAAGCCATTTGGCTGATTCAAAAAGACCTTGCTCTTCATTTTAGATCAAAAAATATCTTAGCTTTGGTCTTCGTTTTTAGCTTATTGGTGGTGCTGATTTTTAATTTTGCTTTTGGACCTAAATCACTGTCGTCTGAAGATCAGGGGCGTTTAACCGCTAGCATTCTATGGACAGCATTTGCCTTTGTAGGTACGATTACACTCAACCGATCGGTGGAAATTGACCAAAGACATGGTGGGCTTGATGCGATACGCCTCACCGGTATTGATCCTGGGATACTTTATCTATCCAAGGTCGTGAGCAGTGTTATTTGGTTGGCCGTGGTTCAGGCGATAATAGCACCATTAGTCTTACTCTTCTTCGAGGTCTTGGATCAAGTTTCGGGGCTATCAATCCTAAGATTAGCGATAGCTTTGTCGCTGGGCACAGTTGGTTTTTGTGCGGTTGGTGTAACTTTGGCCACAATGTCGGGAAAATTCGGTGGTGAAAGCCTGTTGTCGGTTATTCTGTTTCCACTTATCTTTCCTGTTGTCATGGCTGGATCCAAGTGCACGACCTTCATTTTAACTACCAACACTTTCGGAAATCAATTTTGGCTAACTCTTTTGGTAACTTATAGTTTGGTATTTCTATCTAGTTCTTATTTGTTGTTTGAATTTGTGATCGAAGGTTAAAATGCTAATTGTAAAAAATTTTCATGTTGTAACGGTAATTGCACTTTTTTTATCTCTTTATCTAGTCTTTGGCCATGCGGACTATGAAAAGACTATGTTGGAGGTACAGAAGATTTTTTATTTTCATGTTTCCTCAGCCTTTACGGCCTTCCTAGCATTTGCTGTTACTTGTGTGTGTAGTATCATCTACTTGCTAAAGCGAAATTTTAAGGCAGATTTGATAGCGGCCAAGTCAGCTGAATTGGGATTGATTTTTTCCACCATAGTATTGGCAACTGGACCTGTTTGGGCCAAATCGTCTTGGAATACATGGTGGAATTGGGAGCCACGTTTGACCAGTACACTGATTTTATGGCTGACTTACGCTGGTTATTTCATTTTACGAACTTCGGTTCCTTCCAACCAAAAAAAGAGAGTTTCCGCTGTCTTTGGCATTGTTGCTTTCTTGAATGTTCCAATCGTGTATTATTCTGTTAAGCTATGGCAATCGAGTAGTTTACACCCACCAACAACTACTCGATCAAATTTATCTACAAGTATGCGGTCGGCTTGGTTGGCCTCTTGGTTTGCATTAACGTTGATTTATATTACTCTGTTAAAAATTAGAACTGACTTTTCCGTCATCCTATACAAGTTAAATAACATGCAATCTAACCGCTAAATTCAATCCCATGTTAAAATTGGATTTCATCATCGTTTTTTTTGCCTTTATCACTTTTATAGTTATTTTCCACCTAACAGCATCCCCTGATGTGTTAATTCCTGAAGAACGAATTGAGACTGCGATTTCGGATGTTTTGGAAAACGAAACCCAATATGACAAAAATGAACTACAGCAAATCGTAATGAAAATTATCGAATTGCTCAATGAGGGACAATCTCGTCGAATTAAGTATTTGGTAACTGCCTATTTTGTCGTTTGGTTAATTTTAATGTTCTATCTATTTTGGCTAAAACAAAAATACACATACCTACATGAGCAAATACAACAACTCGAATCTGTGTCGGATCAAAGCCGGCCTGAATAAAATAAAATTGACATAGGAGCTAAAAGACATGGATCATTCCGTGACAAAATTACCCGACGATACTGGTCGGTTCGGTGAATTTGGGGGCCGATTTGTACCCGAAACCTTAATGCCCGCGTTATTGGAATTGGAGGAGGCTTATTATCATTTTAAGGATGATAACGACTTTCAGGCCGAACTAAATCATTACTTGCAGGCCTATGTTGGTCGGCCCAACCCTCTCTATTTTGCGGAAAGATTGACACAAACATTAGGTGGAGCCAAAATTTACCTAAAACGGGAAGATCTTAACCACACAGGGGCTCATAAAATCAATAATACTATCG
Organism: uncultured bacterium; assembly: GCA_964451145.1. GTDB lineage: Bacteria > Poribacteria > WGA-4E > WGA-4E > UBA9662 > TMED15. The sequence continues at coordinate 25,819 of CAYVHK010000012.1, forward strand.
GTCAGATATTGCTAGCTAAACGGATGGGTAAAAATCGTATTATCGCTGAAACTGGGGCTGGTCAGCATGGGGTTGCTACAGCCACAGTTTGTGCCAAATTCGATTTTGAATGTGAGATTTTTATGGGTGAGGAAGATGTCCACAGGCAATCACTCAACGTATTTCGAATGCGCACGATGGGAGCTAAAGTAACGCCTGTGACTTCTGGTTCTCGGACTTTAAAAGATGCAATTAATGCGACCTTTCGCGACTGGGTGACGAACGTTCGTACTACCCATCTATTGATCGGCTCGGTTGTCGGAGCCCATCCTTACCCGATGATTGTGAGAGACTTCCAATCTATTATTGGCAGAGAAACTCGTCAACAGATTCAAGAGTTAACAGGTTTACTGCCTAATCTTGTTGTCGCTTGCGTCGGTGGAGGTAGTAATTCGATTGGCATGTTCTATCCTTTTTATCAAGATCAAGGGGTTTCGTTAATTGGTGTTGAGGCTGGTGGTCGAGGTCTTAGTAGCGGCGAACATTCGGCCTCTTTAGGTGCCGGCAGTGTCGGCATATTTCATGGGGCTAAATGTCACCTCTTGCAAGAAAATGAAGGACAGATTACACCAGCGCACTCAATTTCTGCTGGCCTTGACTATCCAGGGGTTGGACCGGAACACAGCTTTTATCACGATAGTGGACGAGCTAAATATGTTTCTATTACAGATCAAGAGGCAATCGAAGGGTTTCAACTTTTATCACATCAAGAAGGGATTATTCCGGCCCTAGAAACATCACACGCCATAGCTTACCTGAAGAAAATTGCTCCGCAGATGTCCCCCAGTGAGACTATAATTTTGTGTTTGTCCGGTCGTGGGGATAAGGACGTATACACCATTTCCGACGCCATCGGTATTTCTATTTAGGAGTTTCATTTGAATAGAATTGATGCTAAGTTTGACGAGCTCAAGCAACAAAAAAAAACAGCTTTTATCCCTTATATTTGTGGCGGGGATCCAAACATTGATATTACATACAAATTAGTCTTAGCTCTAGATCGGACAGGAGCGGATATTATTGAACTTGGTGTTCCTTTTTCTGATCCGATTGCTGATGGTCCAATCATTCAGAAGGCAAGTGAGCGTGCCTTAAAAAATAAGGTTACACTAGACCAATTGTTGGAATTGGTGGCTCAACCCAAGGCTGATATTTATTTTTCCCATTCCCAGCTCCCCGGCGAAGAGGATTGAATCAGAAAAGAAACGGACTAATCCGACAGTATTTTCCCAACTGCGCTGACCTGCTCCCTTGCCC
>CAYVHK010000012.1:27124-33544 GCA_964451145.1 uncultured bacterium
GAGAATGGAGACCGAAGTACCAATTGTTCTAATGGGGTATTACAATCCGATATTTGTTATGGGCATGGATACTTTTTTTGCCAAATCTCGGTCAGTTGGGGTGGATGGTGTTATTATTCCAGATTTACCAATTGAAGAGAGCACTCCCATCAAAAAAATTGCCAAACAGTATGACATTAAGGTTATCTTTTTAGTTGCGCCAACTAGTAACGTTGAACGGATGAAAAAAATCGCTAAATCTGGAAATGGTTTTATTTACTGTGTTTCGGTAACTGGTGTAACTGGTATTAGGCAGAATGTTTCGAACGAGTTAGAGCCCATGATCACCGAATTAAGAAGACACACCGAAATTCCTGTTTGTGTTGGATTTGGCATCTCTAATCCTGAACAGGCAAAATCGGTTGCGGAATTGGCGGATGGCGTGGTGGTTGGTAGTGCTATCATCAACCACATTGAATCTAATCTCGGTGATGAAGCCGATATAGTGCAGAGTGTCAGTCGATTTTCTGCAGAATTAACTCAAGGAATCAAAGCATAGGATTACTTGTTCCCATAATGACCACGGAAAATCAAGAAACAACTAATAATCCATTACCAAATTTAGTTAAAGAGCATGATAATAATCATCTACTAGAACTTTACAATCGATTGGTCGCAGAAGTCAGTCTTAGAATCAACGAAGGAAAAAGTAAAACTATCATACTTAGCGAAGTACAAACCATGTTTCCTGAGATTGATAAAACAGATCTAGTAGATCATGTTGAACGCATGATAGAAGAAAGTGTTTGGCAAGTGAGAAGTTATGGAGAGGAAGATTTTGAACGATCAAGTAATGGATTTTCAGAAAGCAGCCAAACTCAATTGCTACGGGGTTCAGTTTGGTTATCTTTCACCATTGCGATTACTTTGCTGTTAATGTATCCACAATCAAAATGGGGACTAGTGGCCCATGATCTATTTGGCAACCAGTGGAGTATCCCGGTTCTAGCTATTGCCTTCGTCTGGGGAGTAGTTAATTTAGGGGTTGGTTTTCTACGCTTATTGAAACCTCCTCAACCCAAATAGTCAATCTGATCATCCGATATCTTACTATTTTATAGTCATAATTTCTAACTCTGGCGTTGCGTAAATTTTAGGTGTGTCACCAATAATCGCTCGAAAATAACCGAATCCAGCTGGCGAAATTCGGAAATCTTCGGCCTCGTAGATTCGAGTATCTACGTCCCTCCTGATCACGTGTCCATCTTCCCCTCGCTTTAGTACTTGATCTAAGTGAACTAGATGAGGGGCAATTCCAGAACTCGTTCGCATGATAGTTGAAACATGGTTTACCTGTCCATTTTCAATAGCAAAAACTGCCAATTTACCAGCCTTGATAGCTGTATCTCGGTCGATTGGTATTGGACTTCCACAACGTTGCATATAACCCAAAACTTGGTGCCGAAAAACGGAAGACGGCAGGTTGGGCATTCGAGATTTCATGTGATCGGCAATGATTTCCGAACATCCACCAGACCGAGCATGACCGAAGCTGTCCAATTCTGCTGATTCCGAAATTAAATTACCCTCTGCATCACTAATTCCCTCCGAAACAGCCACCACCAAATGGCCTCGATCAATATATTGTTTTTCGATGACTTCTGCCATTTTATCAGGACCGTATGTAATTTCAGGTATTAAAATCAGATCCGCGTTACCATAAGCTGCAGCTAGGGTTAGCCAACCCGCGTAGCGTCCCATTGCTTCAACAAAAACAACGCGGTTATGAGAATATGTAGTAGTGCGGATATCACGAATATATTTCGCCACAAGATTAGCGGCACTTGGAAAGCCAGGACAAAAATAATTAACAATTTTTGTGTAGTCGATTGGCTCTTCTGCTGAGCAGTTGATACCGACATCATTATCGATCGTTTTGGTTACGAAAGTTGTGGTAAAATGTTCAGATAGCGCCGAACCAACGCTCAGAGTATCATCGCCACCGATTGGAATCAATGCATCAATTTTCAGTTTTTTTAAATTATCAACGGCTTCGTCTATTTTATTGGAGGCCCGTAAATTGGTTCTCGAACTTTGCAACAATGTTCCACCTCGATTTTCATCGATGAGGTCAGGACTAAGTCGAATGTATGAACCGCCGGTCAAAACACCGGCCCAACCTTCCATGAACCCGATTAACTCATAGCCAAATTCCTCTGCTTGTAGAGCTATACCCTTTAGTGTGGCGTTTAGAGCAGAGGTATCCCCACCCCCAGTTAGAACGCCAATTCTCTTACTCAATTTAAACTCCTTGAGACTATTTTATTTATTACGAATCTTGAAGGTATTACTGTTCTAAACCGAAACTTCTTCTACGTAGACATTCACACCTTCGATCCGTATAACCTTCACGGTAGATTCAGGATCGATAAATTCACCTATACTGACGGCATCTAGCCTATCTTCACCAATGCGGATGGTACCAGCCGGTCGAAGTGTAGTTAAAGCTGTACCAAACTGACCAATATAGTGTCGGAAATCTTCACGAGGTGCAGAATGAAAACCACTTGCTGAATCCATCTCAGTTTGAAGAACAAAATTATTCCACGTTCTTGTTTTGGGTAGTAAAGAGGCCGCCAAGATACACAGACCAACAGTCAGCAACACAGAAATGGACAATGTGGTGATTGCTTGCTCAGTTTCGTAAGCCTGACTGAAGATAAAGAAAACACTAAACAGAATACAACCAAGTCCTAGAATGCCAGCGATACCAAAACCCGGAATCACAAAAGCTTCTAAAAGTAACAGACAAATCCCAAAAACAAAGGCCAACAATGCGTATTCTGCTTCAACGTGGCTAAGTAGATGTCCACCAAAAAATAGACTCAAGCAGAGTAAGCCCAACAGACCAGGAACTCCAAATCCGGGTGATCGAATTTCGATAAATAGACCTGCGGTACCAAGGGACAGAAGCAAACCTGCTATTATCGGACTAGTTAGAAAAATAACCATCCGGTCAGCTAAGGTAAGTTCTACTACGTTTTGGTCTGCATTCTTCAACGCTATAAATGGGAGATCTTGATCCATGGCTTCAAATTTTTCTTGGGTAATGGCTTGACGGATGCCGCCTCCTACATCGACTACCAAATACATATCAAGTAAATCGTCTAAACTTTCGGCTACTGCTTCGGCTAACTGATATTTGATTGCACCTTCGGTCGTCAGAGTTAAAAGCTCTGCTTCATTCTCACCTCCAGATGCAATTACTTCTTCAATATCGTCAGCTTCTCTCCGTTTTTCGTATTCGTCACTTCTAAGAGCAACGATTTCGCCATTTTTGAGTTTTACTAACCATAGTTTTTTATCGACCATGGCCTTCGCAATATCAGGATTTCGACCTTGCCGTTCCGCTGTGGCCTCGATTTTCCCTCGCACATAAGAAACAATCTTTTCGCCAGCTTCTTTCCCCTGCAATGATACTGGAGCCGAATCCCCAATTGTACCGCCACCTCGCATAACTATCTGGTCGCAAGCTAAGGAAATCATGGCCCCGGCTGATATGGCCTCATTATTGACGTAAGCAATGGTCGGAATATTTGTCTGATGTATATCGTCAATAATGTCTTTAGCAGCATTTACAGCACCACCCGGCGTGTCGATGTCGAAAATGATAGCATCTGACTTTCCTCCTTCAGCGGCTTCGATGCCATGCTTGATATAGGCACGAAGGCCGTTGCCAATTTCTGAACGGATTCGGATTATATAAACCTGAGTTGCTTGGGCAGGGAAGTAGGCGGAAACAAGCAGTAAAAAGAGCCAAAATCGGATGGGAACAGTCATCTATAACTCCCTAAACTATTAGGGAATTATAGCGATCTAGTTCAGTCCTGTCAAGCAATTGTTACTATTTGACAGCTTGAATTTCCGCCGAAATCCAAGCATGTAGAATGTGGTTCAAAATAAGATGAACGTCTTCGACTGGACCGTATCGATCACTTCGGACACACACAGTAACATCGGCTAGTTCTGCCATTTCCCCTCCATTTTGTCCAGTCCAAGCAATCGAGCGACAGTCCATTTGCTTGGCCAGCCGCATAGCACGCAATACGTTTTCTGAGTTGCCACTAACACTGATGCACAATAGCAAATCATTAGGACAAACCAAATTTTTCAGTTGCTCAACAAAGATATCATCATAAGTCGTGTCGTTAGCCCAAGCACTCATAGTTGCAACATTGTCGGTTAAACTGATAACCCGAAACCGTTTTAAACCTGGCAAAACTCCGCCACCAGGAATAGAGACTGTACCTTTACTCAGGTCGCAACTGATGTGTGTGGCAGTCGAAGCGCTTCCTCCGTTTCCAACAATAAAAATCTGCTGATCGTTTTCATAAGCCATCATAATAAGGTCGATTGAAGCTCTAACATCGGCTACTGACAACTGACTTAGAACTTGTTGCAGGTGAGAAATGTATTCTTGAATTCGATCCATTTGATAATTTCCTTATTTATAATTATTGGAGAAAATCGATAGTTCTTGGGGGTTCATCTGTTCGGGATTAACCCACTTTAGGCGAGGGTCAGCTCGAAACCAAGTTAATTGACGTTTGGCGTAACGTCTTGTTTTAATTTTGATTTGTTCTACCGCAGTATCGAGATTTATTGTACCATTGAGGTGATTGATAAGTTCGGTATAGCCGAAACTACGTAAAGGATGGGATAATGGTGAGTAACCAGCAGTCAGTAAGTCTTCAACCTCCTGTATCCAACCCTGTTCGATCATCTGATCAATTCTGGTTTCAATGCGTTGATACAGATGTTGTCGATCTATGTTTAAAACATAAGCTCGGAAGTTATATCGTGTTTCGGACTTCCATGTAGGCTGAAAGGTTGACATCGGTTGACCTGATAAATAATATACTTCAAGAGCTCGAATCACGCGTACCAAGTTATTGGGATGTATTTTTCTGGCTGTGTGTGGGTCAATTTTCTCTAATTTTCGATGCAAATATTGCCGGCCACGGTCATCTGCTTGTACTTTCAGTTGATGTCGCAGTTTTTCATCACCGGCTGGTCCCGAAAATAGGCCATCGACTAGTGCACGAAAATATAATCCGGAACCACCGACCAATAAAACTAGTTTCCCTCTTTGCCTAATATCCCGAATAGCTTGATCTGCTAGTCGCTGAAAATCGGCTACAGAAAATCTTTCATCCACGTCAGCACTATCGATCAAATGATGCCGAACAGCCTGTTGCTCCTTCAAAGTTGGTTTAGCTGTACCTATTGCCATCTGTCGGTAAATTTGTCGCGAGTCCACAGATACAATCTCTCCACCGATAGATTGTGCTAACTGAATAGCCAGTGCCGTTTTACCACTGGCTGTTGGCCCCAAGATAGCCAGTAAAAAATCTGAATAATCGGACAACCAGTTACCTCAACTTCATCAATTTTATAATTTCGCGACGTTCTTCTTCACCTTCTCTTCGAGCGATTACTTTACAGTAGTACACACCGTTGGCAACCAATCGACCGTCGCTATCTCGACCATCCCAATGGATCCAGTCAAACCCAACAACTCCGTTGACCTCTCTTCGCCAAATCAATCTTCCCGAAATGGTGTAGATACTAACAACTACTTCATCTGCAGAACTGGGCAATTCGTATGTAATATCGGTCTCGGAATTGAAAGGGTTAGGATAGTTCAATACCTTTAGTAACTGTAGTCCATTATTGATTTGAAATTCGATTTTCTCCTCTGAATCATTACCATCAAGATCCTCGGCAAATAGACGGATTTGATACACACCTTGCTTTAACTCTTCTGATTGATAGTTAACCAAAACTTGGCTGGATCCATACTGTTGACTAATTTCTATATCAGTTAGCTGACGAAAATTTCGATTATTCTGTCCTATCTCTAATTTAACCGATTTGGAATTGATGCCGTTATCATCGCTAATGGTAGCTTGTATCAGCGGCATATCCGATACAGGATCACCACTAACAAAATTTTGTCGGCCTACTGTCAATTGAATATCAGGACTGGTATGGTCGGAACTTTGCATCAAGGCAAATGTACCAAGAACGTTGGTTTCTGCTTGGACACGTCCAACTTCCTTAGTCTGAAACAAAAAACTGTCCCCTGTGTCAAAGATATCACGACCATTGGAAACTTCGAAACGCAAACCAGTGGTTGGATCGTGATACTCTTCACCCACTTGTCCTCTTGTAGTCAGTAATCCGATCGACTGCCCTTCCACTTGGAATGTTTGGTCGGTCATAAAAAGTATAACCCAGTTATCAGGTTGTGCTTGGTGTTTACCAGTCAACAGTCTTAGAATGCCATCACCATTATTATTACGACGAATAGAAGAAAACGATTCGTTGTAATGCAAGTTGGGCCAATCTTGGCAATCGGCATACTTTCCGTAATGATGG
>CAYVHK010000012.1:33554-42959 GCA_964451145.1 uncultured bacterium
GAAGAAGCGTAAAAACGCATCTCATTCTGTCCGCTCAATTGATACTTTGACACTTCAAAATTGAGAACATCACCGAATTGGAATGGTTGATCCTCTTTTATAATTTCAGGGGATATTCCATTTCGATACATCGTGTCTTCAGCCAAATTCGAAGGTAACGGTATTTCCTTATCGATCAATTCTAAAGAATTAAATGAGCCGTTATCTTTTTGCTGACCCAAATAGAGGCGATAAGCTGTGCTTTTAGTGAAAAACAGGACCCATTTACCTTCAGGTATACTGGTATCTGTTTGAAGTCGTACTTTCTTAATATAGCCATCGCCTCTGTTTTCCGCTCGGACATTGGTGGCCATTGTTTCAAGTTGGACAGATTCTAGTGATTGTCCCAAAGATTTCGACTGCTGTACCCACTTGCCCTTATCTTCTAACCACCGATAGACGCGGGCTTGACTGGCAATTTGTTTAGCCCCAGAAGCTATGATTTCTAGTTGGCTTTGATCTGGAATTTCTTCCTTTTTGAGACCAAGTAACTTTTCCTGTTCCATTTTTAGAGCCTTCCAATCAAAATAAAGTTGAATGGTTATAGGTGAAATCAGATTAATCGAGCTATTTGTTCCGATTTTCTCTAAAGTGAAATTGTAGGCAGGAGCCATAGCACTATCCGCACCACCAAGGGCAATAGAGCTTAAACTTGGTTGCATAGCGGGAAGATTAGTCAGAGATTCCAACCGAAGAATAGAAGACTGACCAATACTTGCTTGTGGCAGTCTCAGGCTAAATGCATAACCCGCTGGGGCGAAATAAACATCTTTTTGGCCTACTTGAAGTTCTCGGTTTTCCAAAGTCTTTGCTGAAATATTATTACCATAATTAACTTCACTTTGCTGCTTATCCGTCGGCGGATTGACCCAAACAAAAATTACGTGATTACCAACCGGTAGTTGATGAAAAATGGTGGCTGTTGCTATTTGGTTTAAATTAAGTGGGTCTTTGGTCACAGCCATAGGAAAATCCGATTGTTTTTCTATGCCAGTAAAGTGTTGATCTCGCTTCTTCCAAGCAGTTGATGGAATTGTTGTTTGTCCCAGTTTTGTTGCCGATTGGTCAATTTTACCGTCGGCGTCTTCATCTGGGTTGCCGCTAAAAAATAGCACTGTAATATCCTGTTGAATTTGAAAATCTTCCGACTGTTCAATATCCGCTCTTAACTCCCATCTTCCTTGACTAGAATAGGTTTGATAAATCAGGGCATCAACGTCAAAGCTTACGTTGATCGGAGATAAGTCAGGTAAAATATAAGGACGATAGTTTTGCAAGTCAGAACTGGTTTGCAACCCATCGATATCAGTAGCAACAATCTGGTAACGAATGGATTCTGTATTTTCAGCCAAAGTCAAAGGTGTTTCAGTCTTATACCAACCCGCCCCCTGACTTTTATCCACCATCATGTTGATACTAGACCACTTACGAGTGATTGGATTCCTCCATTCCAACGTGACATTTTGAATACCCGTTTTATGACCATTGCTCATCTCGTCAGCGACGAGAGCTGAGACTTGAAACATTGTTTCTGACACTAGTTCCGGTTTGATATCCACGATACGAGGTACCTTAACACTAAAGGAAATACCACCCACTGCGATATTGTGACGAGATTCAGCATAGACTTCCAGATGAGCCGTACCCATCCGAACATTAGCAGGAACATTAATCTCAAAAGGTTCATAGCGACCGTTAATCACCGAAATTGAGGCTTTTGCCACTATGTCACCGTTATAGACGTCGATGGGATCATCTTTCGTTTGAACTGTTCTGTAAGTGCCTGGAAAAACAGCTCGAGATTCCAAATGACCATTAAAATCCCTGATTGGATGATAGATTTTCCGCTTATGTTTTGAGTCGTAATTGACATTGAAAATTTGCCCGCCTTCTACTTTTAACGTTTGGCCGGGTGCTGTAGTACGATTTACCAACTGGGGTTGAATTTCGTAGTCGGCTATGGCTAGTTGCATTGCTGGATCGCCAAAGAGAGTATAGGCCAACATAACATCAATTTGACCTGTACCTTCAGTGGCTAAAAGCTCAATCTTGGAATCGTAGCTCAAAGATCCAAAATTCCGAACATTTCGTTTAAATATGGAATCAAAAATAATTCGGTTTAATGCATCATTTCCACTACCGTAAGTCAGCCTAGTGGCACTAAGCATAGAAATGATGCCACCCTTTTTGTGTCGCAATAGCTTTTCAGCCATACTAGGCTCACCTGGTTTATCAAAGTAGCCATTATAACAACTAAGCACCAACATAAAAGGCTGGTGCTTAGTTTCAGCTAACTTATCAATTGATGTGTTATCAAAAATAGCTTCGTGTGCCCAAACGACGCGGCCGCCGTGCCCAGCATATTGAGCAATTACAGCTCCTTGACCTAAGGCTTCAATAACTCGATCCTTGGCTACCCGTCGTGGTAACTCATTGTTATATTTTGTCGGTTCAGCTTTGACCTCTTTGATGATATCTTCCAAGAATATTTTGGTGGTTTCATAGCCGAGTCGCGTATGACCAGATGCAATTTCGTTTAAGCTCTGGCGAAAGATAAAGTCTCCCGAATTGCTGACTTCGTCATCTGCCACTGAAATAATCTGCTTTCGCCACTTACCATTGGGTCTGTTTGATTCATAACTGATAATCTTTTCCACTATATCTTGAGCCTGATCAATCGATTCAACTGACAATCTCCCCAAATAAAAGTCAGGAAGTTCGTCAATACCGCTAACCGTTGTATACCAGTGGTCAGTGGATGTTTGGCCAAAGGAACTTGTCCAAATATAATGGGTTGGGATATAACCCATGGTCTCAGGTGGCTCAATGTGTGTTTCGGTATCTAAGCCCCGAAAGTCCCAAGTACCATCACCCATCAAAACTACGTAAGACAAACTTGGCGGCCGCCAGTTCTGGTAAGCATATTTAAAAAAAGACTTGATAGCTTTTGGACTGACAAATCCTTGGCCAAATGTGTCATAGATTTGTGTCAAATCCACCACTTTTACTCGAAAGTTACCACCCCTAACTGTACGTCGCCAATTTGCTAGTTTTTGAGCGGCCAACATATATACTGGGTGGGATACGATCACATAATCAGCACCATTGTTTAAATCAAGTAAATCACTTGGAGCAACAATCTCAACACGATCTGGTCTCTTGATCCCAAGACTAGAAACAGCCATATAATTACCATCATGAGCATCAGAAACTTGGAAAGTAGCTGTATAGTCGATTTCTGGCATTCGCTGACCAATCAATCCATTTTGAGTAATAGCTTCTATCCGTCGTAGTCGGTTCTGGCCTGCCACGCTCATTTGAGTTTTCGACACAACAACATTATTAAGCTTAGCGACTAATCGGTGACCATCGTGTTCAAAAATTTCAATCTCTGGTGATAGGAATGATTCAATCTGATATTCGACTCGTCGACGACGGCGGACTTCGTGTGATTTATCCGAAAAAGGCGTCGAAAAATCGAGGAATTCATTCACCGCTTTGAACAGTCGAGTGAACTCGACCGAGAAAGCATTAATATAGATGTGATAAGGATATCGAGTTGTATTATCTTCAGTTGTGTTATCAACACGTGAAAGTGTTATAACGTTCATCTCACCTTGACTGGAATCCTTCAAGTTGTTCCACAAACGTAAAGAACGGCTAACACTCAGTTGATTTTGATTTTGCCAATTGGCAAAATCAATCCTAATATCGTTTATCGAAACTAAGGCTTGATGTTTTGTCGGTGTTCCCCCCTGTAGTTCCACCTTGATTTGGGGTTGATCAAAACTTTTAGCCAAGTCAAATAGAGAGAATTTTAAGTCGATTTGGTTAAAATCTCCAGCGTTTTTGACACCTGTCCAAAACCAACTTTCAACGGATTCAAACCATCGATTTTTCTGGCTAGTATTAAATACCGGACTGTCGGATTGATCGACCAAGAATCGAGAGCTAGAGCGATTTTGGTCAGTTCGGCTTGGTACGACGACATCAGGGGTAAGATGCTGCAAATTGCTATGTAGATGGTCTTCTTCGAAATACTGTTTAGATCGAAAGGACGGGATATGAGTCGCTGCTGGATCGGTTGGACTCGCATCAATTTCGGTTATCCGTAGACCTGCCGACTGACCTACACTCAACCAATAGACATTCCAACGGGTATACCTGTTTTCAGTTTTTTTACCCAAAAAAGTAATATATTCGTTGGAAGAAAAGCGACCATCCTGCTCGCCCTTAACATAGATTGGCACTTGCTCCAGACCATCCTTTCCCTTATGATGCAATTGAAATCGACGTGGGTCAATTTGGCTTAGGTCAATTCGCCAACGGGCACGTAGGTCAGTTTCGGTTAATCGATAAACACCAGTTTGCCTGACATAAATTTTGTATCGATTTTGTTTCGTCTGTCTCAGGTCTAGCTCTGGCGCTGCACCAATTTTTTTCGCCTCTTGTCGCCATTGCCGAGCTTGCTCAGCATTGATCAACTGATGCTCAAATAAACGTTCAAATGTTTGTGGTTCACGTACACCTGGCAGCATGCTAAATTTCCCTTGATCAAAAGGTCTAGAAGTCGTTCCATCAAATTTGGTCGACGACAAATCTGATAACCTATGGCCAAAATGGACTCGAACAACCAAGCGAGAATGAGTCAATAAGGTTTTTGAAAGTGAATGATACTGAACCGGATGTAACTCAAGGTAGATTACTCGTTGTGAGCGAATGTAACCATCGTAGACAATTTCAGCCAATTGTTTAGGATAGTTGAATTGACTTTGGTAAGCGAATCCATCTTCCTGATAGTGATTTTCAACATTTTCGTTTTCTAGCAATTCTGATGCCTCTGAATATGACAGGGAATTGGCGGACCGATGCACTACGACTTTCTGATGTGGGGTTGGTAAAATACGAATCCCATATCTCCTTTGAGTCGTGACTTGAAGCACCTCGACTTGCGGTCGGCTAGAAATAGGTACCCCGATAATAAACCTCGACACTGGTATTTGGGGATTACCAACTACGTTCAAGCTACCAGTATTTGACGATTGATCATAAGTAATTTTTTTATATTGATTAATTCTTTGTCCCGCAGGATTTACGACAGCGGCTGGACTAATAATCAGATCTTTTAGTTTAAACTCGATGGTTATACCATTATCAGAAGGAGTAACAATAGGGTTGGCCCAAGAGAAGGATAACCAAGAGTAAAAAAACAATAGAAGAAAATAAGCGTAAAATCTTGAATTTTTCGTTTTCACAAGTTGAGCATCAAATCGGAAACTCTGGTAAACCTGCAGTTAATCCACCATCAATCACAAATACTGAGCCTGTTGCAAAAGTGGATTCATCTGAAGCTAAAAACAGGGCCGTATTGGCAATATCGATGGGTTGACCAATTCGGCCTAATGGATAGAAAGGTAGCAAATCCTCAAATATGTTGGGTTTTTTTTCAATCATCGGCGCCCAAACTTCAGTTTCAACTGTTCCTGGACAAATACAGTTAATACGGATATTGTCCGGTCCATAGCTAACTGCCGTGGATCGAGTATAGGCGACCACTGCTCCTTTTACCGCTGAATAGGCGTGAATATCTTGCAAACCAATTAAAGCATTGACCGAAGCTATATTAATAATACTTCCACCGTTGTTTTTTTGCATAGCTGGGATTACAGATTGAGTACAATTGTCTGTACCTTTCAAGGCCACTTCAATAATGGGTTGCCAGTTGTTTTGCAAAATATGGGAAGGGTCGCACAATGCGTTATTAACCAAAACATCGATTTTACCAAAATGATCTAACGTTTGGCTTACCAATCGTTTGGTATTATCATTTTTTGAAACGTCAGCGTCGACAAAGAGAGATTTTCCGCCATTGTCACTAATTTGACCCACTAGATGGCGTCCCCGCTCAACGTTAATATCACCGACCACTACACAAGCACCCTCTTCCGAAAAACGTCGAGCCGTAGCTCGGCCAATCCCACTGGCTGCCCCTGTCACAATTGCAACTTTATTGTTGAGTCTCATATATTAACGTATAGGTTAGTTTCAGTTGTTTTTTATAATTCGGTAGGGAGGGTTGCTTGCCAATAGACATCCGAACATCCAGCTACGGCATTAGCTTGTCGAGCTAAAACGAAAAGTAAATCGGATAACCGATTGAGATATTGTAGAATGAATAGTGAAATCGGTTGTTCTCTGTTTAATGAAACCGCCTGACGTTCACAACGTCGACATATCGTGCGGGCCATATGAAGTGCCGAAGCGGTAGAAACACCCCCAGGCAGAATAAATCGGCGAATGGTTGGGAGTTGGGATTCTAGATTGTCAATGTCAACTTCTAAGCGAAAGACCAGTTCCGAATCAGCTACACTCTCCAGTTTATGCAGTTGAGTCATTGGGGTGGCAAGTTCTGCGCCTAAATTAAAAAGCTCGTGTTGAAGGCGCTGTACAATTTGGTTGATTAATTCGTTTTCAGTGGTCGAAGCTACTAATCCTAAGCAGGCATTTAGCTCATCAATCTCGCCAACGACCTGAATTAGGTCTGCATCTTTGTTTATGCGTTGCCCACCAAAAAGAGCTGTTGTTCCTTGGTCACCGGTTTTGGTGTAAATTTTCATATGACATTATCGTTAGGTTTATTGTTATTTTTTGAGAATCAGAGGTAAGAAGCACCCCAACACTAGCGTACGATTTTGCCACAATTTTCGCCTTAATGTCAATGCCATTGACGCTTGACTTGGCTTGATGCTATTATTGGTAATTGTTACGGTGTTGACAAATACAAGTACGATTGTAATTCGGGAAGGGGTAAACTTTAGGGGATGGGAGATAAATTCAAAGACCACCTTAGAAGTTCCCTGATCGCAGGTATTCTGACACTGGTTCCGTTGGGTGTTACTTTTTTTGTTGTCAGCTTTCTATTTCGAAAAATTGGTGGCTGGTTGCCCAATCTTCTATCTCAATTCTTTCCAGCGGGCGATTATCCGCTCTTATTTGGTCCTACAGTCCAAACCATACTTGGTTTACTCATAACTTTCCTGATTATTTACTTCACCGGTTTGATTGTCTCTAATATTATTGGGCGGCGTCTGGTCTCCACCACGGAGCAAGTTTTGACACGAATACCGATTGTACGGGAGGTTTATGCACCCGTTAAAGAATTTGTCAATGTTCTACTTAATCCGCAAGACTCAAGCCGATTTCAACGTGTGGTTTCCATTAAAACTCCCGATTCTCCGTTTCGGGTGATTGGTTTTGTAACTGGAGAAATCCGAGAAGAAGGTAGTTCTGAACCGCTACTAACTATTTTTGTTCCTACTAGCCCTAATCCGACGACCGGCGTCTTGCTGTTTTGTAGCGCCGATGTCGTCTATGAACTCGACATAAAAGCCGAAACAGCCATGCGTCTTCTCATTTCGGGTGGATTGGTAGCTTCAAGCAGTATGGTTTTCCAGCAAACTCCCTTAGGTAAAACATTTACCGACGCTAGTCTAACGAGCCAAATGGAATCTTAATCTTCGTCATTTCTTTCGCTGAGCAATTCACCACGTGCTAACCGCTCCGCATTATCCGTTGACCACAATACGTTTTTCATAAGTTTTTGGGCCGTAATATAACGGGTAGCAGCTAATAAGTGCATTCGTTTCTCTTCATTATCTTTGGTGATTTCGTAGTGCCGGTAAGCAACCTCTAGCACTTGGAACATATGAAGTTCAGCATCTTCCCTAAGTAGAATATGTGATAATGTTTTTTTCAGTTTCTGAATATCATGGCCTTCTTCCAAATATTGATTTACTAAAATTTCGGCTTCAAAAACTTTTTGAAAATCAGCAAACTCTTTTAATCGATTAAGCATCTGTTTATGATTATCAAAAATTTCAGTCGAATGCTGACCATGTTTTGGTATTCGAGCTGATGGCATATTTAGCCAACGAAGGTAAGTTAAAAAAATAGCCCCGTGAAAAATTCCACGCAACAAATCCTGACTAGGTGCATAATGGAAGGCGCGATAGAGGCCATGTGAATACGAATAAATGTTTGCTACATCGTGCCAATCCCCCTCATTTTTGAGATGGAAACGAGCTATGCGAACAGCCGAAGCATAAGTCATAGCTCGGCAAATATCTGTTGGTTTGACACCATGCCTAAGCTTCGTTTCAATTTCGATTAAAATTGGCACAAAATCATCGCCTAACATTGTCTGAGTAAAATCCGAAATATCTAATTCTGATTGATTTGTTTGGTTATCTTGCCAAATATCATTAAGTCGGGAAAATATAGGTTCCAACACTGGTACTGCATCGGCCCAACGGGAAGTTTCTTCGTGGCGAGTTCGACCGGTCAGATCAATGATGATGGGGCGAATCATTTCATGTGCGCCTTCCCATTCTACATGGTCTAAAGACTCAAACATTTTGTTGGCAAAATCAAGGGCGTGCCCGTCTCCAGTAAAATAATAGTCAGTAGCAGCCGTGAAGACAAAATCAGCAATAGTGGATTTTGGATGACCACGATCATTTAAGGTTAGCAAAATTCGCTCAGCTGCCCCGTTATGTCGTTTATCGATGAAGTAGCGGAACCATCGCTTAAGAGTGGGAAGATCGTGATCTTGACCATTTTTGGGAAAAGCTGATCGATAAGTTCTGGAACTGCCTGTTGTACGACGACTAATCTGGGACAAAGCATGAACTAAAAACAGGTTATGATCTTCCTTGTCCACGTCATTCCACATATTAGCCGCCAAAGCCAAAATAGTTACACCGGACGACCAGCCATCACTGCTTTTGTTTGTTCCGTAATACAGTCCTTGTTGAATGATCTCAAGCGGATCGGCGCCTGCATTACGCAACGCAGTAACCGCTTTAGCAATGAAAAAAGTGCTTCGGTCTTTAAGACCTCTTTCTAATGCACGTTTGCCTAGATCAATGACTCTACGTTGGGCTGCCTCGCGTTCACCATTAGCCAGACCGACGTAGAGATAGCCATCTTGACGCACCTCAACTGGAAATGCTTTTAGATCATCACCAAAGGTCTGAAAACAGCCACCCGATTTTAAATCAAATTCCCAATGATGCCAATGACAAATTAGTACACCGTCCCGAATACTTCCTTTTGACATTGGATAGCCCATGTGAGGGCAACGATTATCGACCGCATAAAACTTATCTTGATACTTGAAAACGCCGATATGTGTGCCATTAATGCTGAACGGTTTTCCTTCCACGTCGCCAAAATCAGTGGCTAAACAGAGTTGGTGATAAACCAAATCTTCATCCTGAATTGTCTCAATTGGTGGATTTTCAAAAAAAATATTTCCGCCATTAGACATTCCAACTGAGTCTTTTACTTTGACTTCGCTCATTTATC
>CAYVHK010000012.1:43059-46224 GCA_964451145.1 uncultured bacterium
TCGGTCACATCAACAAGATACTGATTATCGCTCTTAAATTATACAACCATTATGAGTTATAATTTGGATTACAATACAGACAATTGTTCAATTGTGTAAAAGACAGTGCCAAAAGAAATAAGCCAATATCTCTTTCCTGAATCGGATCTCCCTCTCACTCGGTCTCATCGGTTGTCGGATTTTTCACCCGGCAATATTCTAAGTCAATTTTCACCCAATACGTCCCGAACACCGACATCAGCCCAGAGAGAAGCAATAACTACCACCGAAGGACCAGTTTTAGTTATTGCCGGTCCAGGTTCGGGTAAGACTTTCACTCTGGTTGAAAGGGTCGTACACCTAATTCGCGAAAAAAACCTATCACCCGAAAACCTTTTGGTTGTTACTTTTACCAATAAAGCGGCTCGGGAACTAGTGTCGCGAATTTCCACTCAACTAGCCAATGCTGAAATACCTTTTCGGTTGGATGACATGTATATGGGAACTTTTCATTCCATCTGTTTGTCAATCCTTCGCAAATATATCCACCAAACTGATTTTGCCAAACAAGTGGTGCAATTAGACGATTTTGATCAACAGTATTTCATCTATGAACATCTTGACCAATACCAAAGGATTTCACACACACAACATATCTGGGCCAAAACTGATAGCCGAATAGATAATCAATCTCGTTCAAATAATCCACTACCGCCGGAAGCTCGACGCTGGAACTACGCTGGCGATATAAAGTATTGGATGAATCGTATCAATGAAGAAATGATAGATCCGAAATCATTGAAAAACACAACAAAACAAGAGCTTCACGGTTTAGCTGATTGTTATCAACTGTACCGTCAGCATTTGGTTGAATCGAATAGAGTAGATTTTAGTAGTTTACAAGCTGAAACACTAAGACTATTTCGGCTACACCCGACTGTTTTGGCAGATTTACAGAGCCAAATCCAGTACATTATGGTCGATGAATACCAAGATACTAGTATCATACAAGAGCGTCTATTATTCGATTTGGCTGGGAAGAATGAAAATATTTGTGTGGTAGGAGATGACGATCAGAGTTTGTATCGGTTTCGTTCCGCAAGGGTAGAAAACATTCTAGATTTTCCTGACCGCTTTGAGCCAGGTCAGTGTACGCAAATCCGTTTAGAAACCAATTTTCGGTCGCATCCTAGCATCATCGACTTTTATAACCAATGGATGAAAAAAGGGGCTTGGAGCGCAAATGGCCAAACCTTCCGTCATACGAAAGAAATTGTCCCTCCAACAGAACACAACTTCGATCAAAAGGGGCCATCGGTTTTCCAAGTTCCCAACAGTCAAACAAACATACCAAACTTTCTTAAACAGTTAAAATACAAAGGCTACGTCAGTGATTGGAATCAGGTAGTTTTTCTTTCTCGATCCGTCAGAGATCCAGAAGTACAAAAGCTGCAGAAGGCTTTGGAGGCCGAAGGGATTGGTGTTTATTCTCC
The DNA here is from genome assembly GCA_964451145.1 of uncultured bacterium. Lineage (GTDB taxonomy): Bacteria > Poribacteria > WGA-4E > WGA-4E > UBA9662 > TMED15. The sequence continues at coordinate 44,532 of CAYVHK010000012.1, forward strand.
AAGAGCTAGGATGTTCTTTCAAAGGCGAGAGATTCAGTTGATAATCGGAGGTTTGATCTCTCTATTTTCTGACTTTGAAGAACTACGGCAATGGAATCACACGGGGAAACTTGTAATCTGGGAATACTATGATCGCCAATGTCGGCCTCTTTTCGAAGACGAATTAGGTAAAGCTAAGAATCGAGATCTGGCCCAGTGGTGTAAAAAACAGGCTGAATTTTACCAAAACTTGGAGGATAGTACTGATCAAACATTGGTCAAATCTTTTTATCGGTTACTGCAATTCGATTTGTTTGCACGATATTTGAACAAAACTGATACAGAACTAGAGCGACGTTCGGCTCATAATTTAGCAAAAATGTCAGAGATATTGGAGTCATTTCAACGACTTCACCATGTGACTACCTTCAACCGTAACAATTTAGCCACGCAAATTCAGAATTTTTTTAATAAATTCATGACCTTTCTGTACAACGATGTTTCGGAATATGAAGATGAGTTGGTCATTTGCCCTAGCGGTTGTGTTACTTTTATGACTATTCACCAAGCTAAAGGTCTAGAATTTCCTGTCGTAGTGTTGACCTCTTTAGATACTTTGAGCCATTCCCCCAAAATATCTCGTCTAGAATCATTTATTAAACAAGTTTCAAATTCTGGTAAAGAACCTGAATGGAAGGTTTCTGATTTTGATGCTTGGCGGTTGCTTTACACGGCATTTTCTCGAGCTCAAGAGATGTTGGTCATGACTTGGGAAAAAAGGCTGCATTTGAAACTTGAACCCCTATTATCCCAAATTCCAAATGGGATAGAACAGACCCTTCCAGTAGCTAAACGCAGGTTAAGGTCGGTCAAAAAATCGAAAGTGATACAACCGTATAACTTCACTGAGCACTTTAACTTATTTTCTAGTTGCCCTCGTCAGTACCAATTTTTTCAGGAGTTAAATTTCGTTCGTTACGAAAAAGAACCATGGCTATTTGGCACACTGGTTCACCATACAATCGATGATATCCACCAAAACATCTTAGAACAACAAAAAAACAATCAGATTGCGACGGTGGATATAGATTGGTTGAGAAGTCGGTTAGACTATAATTATGCTGTGTTACAATACCAAAAGGGGCTTGGTCTAAAAAAAAGGCGTTTGGAACAAGCTTGGCAAGATTTGTATCGTTACGTCGAACGAGAGAAAAAAAATTGGGCATTAATTGAGTCGTCCGAGCTAAATGTATCTAGCACAGAAGGGAGCTATATCCTTAATGGAAAGGTAGATCTAGTTCGACGTTATCAAAACGGGTTAGAGATTATTGACTTTAAAACGATTCGACAAGAAGAACTTGAGCTGGATACGGATAAATTGGAGCAATACCAACGCCAATTAGATATCTACGCTTATTTAGTCGAAAATCAAGATCACAAAAAACGACAAGTATTGAGAGCGTGTCTGTATCTGACTTCACGTAAAAAAAATCCCCTACTCGTATTACAAAGACAAGATAAAAACTTGAATATGGAGCCGCTCAATCAAATCGTAACGAAAATCGAGGCTCGAGAGTTTGACATAACACAACGACCGGAAAAAACTTGCCAAACTTGTGAAATGACTTTCTACTGTGATGCTCAATCAACTTGTTCGTAAATTTTAACTTCTACTGATGCCATCATAATCAAATTTTTGGGGAGATATAAATAA
>CAYVHK010000013.1:0-9791 GCA_964451145.1 uncultured bacterium
GAACCGCCAGTTCTAACTTATACCCCTGAACCTAACTTTTTTGGCCAAGACCGGTTTAGTTTTCAAGTCAAAGACGGTACTGGTAAAAGCTTAGAGGCCGAAGTTTCAATCAAAATTGAGTCAGTAGAAGATCCGCCACAATTCATCCAAGTCGACGGACTTGAGATTGAGGTAGCAGAACTGAGCCGAGCATACAAAACGGGCGAGCAGGTGAACATCCAATTTACGGTTGATAACCCTGATAAAACCGATATTAAATATGGTTTCCAAGGATTGCCTGAAGATGCAGGTGGCAATATTCGTTCATCACGTGAAGGAGCTATTTTTAAATGGTTACCTAAATCTGCGTTTGCCGGCGAATATACAATCAACTTTACGGCTCAAGAGAGTCAGTTGAGTTTTAATCTGACGATTATTCAAGTTAACCGTACACCTAGTTTGTCGGATATTCCCAGCGTGGTGATCGATCCGGAATTGGATCCAACAGCTAAGATTCCTGTTACCGTTAGTGACCCTGATGCCGATGAAAAGTTTGTTTTTAGCGTTATCCGATTTAGCAAAGGAGCTAAGCCTGTAATTGGTGCACCGATCTATGCCGAAGGTGAAAAAGGTGGTACGGAAGCCACTTTGGAACTATCCTGGACACCTGATGATGATGATTTGGGCAAAGTAACCGAATTCGTTTTGAAGGTTGAAGACGATGATGCCGAGAATCCGTTGGGTAGCCGAGCGGCATTTTCAATTGGTGTGGGCAGCGTTAATACCCCGCCCAAATTACTCTTGGATGCTTTGGCTTACAATGTTCGAGAAGGACTGCCAGCTGCACCAGAAACAGATGAATCCAGCCTATTGCAGATTGTCTTGAAAGCGGAGGATGCGGAAGAAGACAATCTGCAGTTTGAAATTAAAGGAGCGCCAGAAGGTGCTGAACTGGACATTGAACAAGGTGTGATCACTTGGAGGCCATCTCTGTCTGACGGTGATGGGCCAGAAGGCTTTCGAATTTATACCATGATCGTTCGGGTGATCGAAGTTCGTGAAGACGAAAAAGAACCTCTCTTCGATGAGCAGACGGTGCGAATTCGGGTTCAGAACCGGAACTTGATCCCCCTGCTTTCCGAAATTGCGAACCAATCAATAGCAGAAGGTGAAGAGTGGAGTGTCGATTTTGTGGCTGCGGATACAGACGGTGATGCAGTTGCGCTATCAGCTGATGGCTTGCCACCAGGAGCAGAGTTGATTACTGTTACAACGGATGCCGATGGTAGAGTAACAGGTCAAATCGTTTGGACGCCGACATTCAACGATGCGACCGTAGCACCAATCGCAGTTACTGTTACCGCACAAGATCCAAGTGGTTCCACCAAGGAAGGCCAAAATAGTCGAATATTCGAAATTGAAGTTACCAATACTAACCAACCACCGGAGATCGTTGCTGAAATTCCGACTCAAATGGTAGTAGAAGGTGAAGCCCTTCAGTTCTCGGTAGCATTTGTTGATCCTGATCAAGCAGTCGATCCAACAGAAAAATTGACCTTGGCTTTGGCCGGCGGCCCGCCAGAAGCTGAATTGATCGATAGTGGTGATGGAACTGGAACTTTCCGCTGGCAAACGGATTATGAATCATTTGTAGCCGAAGGCTACTTGCCTGAAATTTCTGCCACTGACGCCTCTGACGAGTCAATAGTTCAAGAAATACAGATCTTGGTCGAGAACGTCAACCGGCCACCGGAATTTGATTTGGTCGAAATGCCGGCTCAAGTGGTGGAAAAAGAGCGCGCAACTGTCGAATTGAAAGCTATCGATCCTGATAATCCAGAAGAACCGATTCAATATCAAGTTCGAGGCAACATTTTCAGTCAAGGCATTAGTATTGCTGGCTCAATGTTGTTAATTGAACCAGAACTTGGTGATGAAGGGCAATACGAATTAACTTTAGTAGCAGAGGATACCGAATCAGCTAAAGCCAAAGTGGATGTAATTCTCGATATAGTGGCACTTAATCTTAAACCAGAAGCAGGCGAAATTGATCCAATCTACAACGGAGTGGTAGGTGACGAAATCACTTTTACAGTGACGGCTACTGATCCTAATGGAGATGATTTAGGAATCGACTTATCTGGCATACCGGAAGGTGCTATATTTGAAGTTGATCAACAAAAAGCCGACGATGGACCATCGACGGCTACTGCTACCTTTACTTGGACACCGGCAGTTGGTAAGGAGGGTGAAGTTGATTTGCTCGTTACCATTCAAGAAACCGAGACCAAAGATCAATTCTAGGTTGATCTCAAAACCAAGCTAGTGGTTATCAAAAGAGAGGGACCGATTCTACGGAACCTGAAAATTGATGGAACAAACAATGTAACGACTATTTCGGTCGAATTGGAACTCCAGAAATCAGCCGCTGAATCACTCAACCCGGCCACTGTAATATTAGCTATACTTGAAGGCCAACAGGAAACCGTACTTCAAACTGTAACTGACCTGGTTGAGGTAACTGACCCCATTGTTTTTGAGTGGAATACCGAGGAATTCGGTTTGAACGAAGTAACTGAGTACACCATCCAAGCCACAGCGACCGATGGAGTAGTTGAGAACGTTCTACGGATCGGTCCGGTGTTGATTGACAACGCACCACCTGTCATTACACCAAATGAGTTGGGCTTGATCGAAGCTGGTGCAGGTGAGCTAGTAGAACTTGGGGCTAGTGTACTTGATAATAGTCAAGTGGAAAAAGTTGAGATTGTATCTGAGATTGGTCGTTTTGATATTGATGGGGCTGAGGGTATTTATCAGTCTGAAGTTGTCATTCCAGAAGATGTGATTGATCAGCTGAAATCGGCCGGTATCTCTTCCGTAGACGGTCAAGACTTTTTGCCTTACGTCATATCAGCTACTGACATTGCAGGTAATATCAGTACTTTCCCGGCAGAAGGCAGTTTGCAAATCCTGATTTTGGATAAAACTCCACCAGAGGCGATTATCGACCTGACCTATTTGACCGTAGCACAGGGTGATATTGTTGAACTCGATGGTGGCGATTCAACCGACAACAGTGGTCGGATTGCCGAATATGCTTGGGATATTGACAGTGGGGACGGTGCTAATTTCGAGGAGACGGATTATCGTCAGAAGTCGGTTAGTTTTGAGGCTGCTGTTACCACAACGGTTACATTACAAGTGAAAGATGCAACTGGTAACGACGCTACCTCTACTGCTGAAATCGAAGTAATAGACAATACACCACCAGAACCACCTCAATTCAATCCTTTAACCGAAGAAGGCCTGCCTGTTACGGTAGGGAGTTTCACATTGACTGGTATCGCGGAACCAGTGGCTCTCTTGTCTGTCGTTGTCGAAGGGGCTAACTCACAGCAACAAGAAGCCGTAGCAGATAAAGAAGGTAACTTTAGTGTCGATCTTTCCGGCTTGACAGATGGGAGGTATAACATTCTGGGAACAGCCAGTGATACAGCTGGTAATGTAAGTCCACAATCACAGAGTATTGAATTAGTGGTTGATACTACTCCACCTCAGGTCGGCGTAGGGTTTGAGGCTTCTAGTTCAGCAAATCGCCAACCTGATCGGGACCGCACTTTCGGTGTCTTGTTGGAGCCAGTTCAGTTCAACCGTCTGCAGACGGGTGGTTTGGCCGAAACTGCTAATTCGGTACCGTCGATTCCAGTTCTAATATCGGATGATGGCGGATTAGACACCGTCGAATTCGTGCTTTAGGAAGGCTCAACACCAGTTTCTCTGGCCGGTGGAGCTAGTCGCGATGCTGATGGTGCTACAACTTTTTCCGATACAATCACTCCCTTGAGAGACTTAATTAACGGTGTTAGCTATTCCGTTCAGGTAACTGCTGTAGATCAGGCCAAATTAGAATCAATAGCTGAATTTCAGTTTAAAATTAATTTGGCTTTAGCTGACGAAACACCACCTCAGATCAGTTTTGTTCTACCTGATACGGATGGTATGATCACAGCAGAAGTCCGACCAGAACTGAAATTCGAGATGACCGATTCAGGTAGCGGGTTCGACTTGTCTGACCAGAAAGTAGTTGAAATTACGTTGACTGGCCCTAACGGTACAGTTGCAATCGGCTCACCGTTAATTGCCAGTGAGGATGTCAAAAGTGCATTGGTCTCCTTTTTCCCTTCAGTAGACTTGGCTGAAGGCCAACACACAATCGTTGCCTCGAGCACTGACCAAAATGGCAATGTGCAAAGTGGCAGTCAACGTTTTGTCGTTATTGGAGATCCGCCGGTTTTTCAACAAACCGAAACTGAGACTACCTTCGCAGCTGAACCGTCAGCCACTATTAGTGGTGTTCTGCCTATTGACAAAATGCCTGGTGGTGGTAATGTCGAAGTTTTTGTCAATGGTAACGCGGTTACCCGATCTGGAGTTGATGCTCAATCTGGTAGTTTTTCTGTTGGTATACCGTTGGCGGAAGGCCAAAATGATGTAGTGTTAATTACCGAAAACGTGAAGGGACGAAAAAGCTCCCCTTCCACCACACGTACCTTTATTCTTGACACTCAACCTCCACTGATTGAATCTTTGGAACCTGCCAGTGGAACTACCCTGCTAAAAGCCTCTGAAATTCGTGCTATTGTTAAAGATTCAACTGTGGCGGCTAGTAAGATAAGTGGAATTAACTCGGCGACACTTAAAGTCTTCTTGAACGACCAACCTTTAACTGGTGTTGAAGGTGCTAAGTATGACTCGATTTCAGGCCAATTATTTTACCCTCTTCTAGCTGAACTAGAAGAAGGGTCTCACAGAATTCGAATCGAGATAGCCGATCAGCAAGGAAATTTAGCTAAAGCTGAATCCGAATTTGCTATTGAGCCAGGCATTATAGATGAAACTCCGCCCATTATCACTGGTTTGGCACCGGAGAAGGGCGCTTTGGTTAATGCAGAATCTATTGTCAGCCTAACGCTGCGCGGAGCAGCTTATGATGTTGAAAGCGGGCTGGAGGAAGTTCAAATTCGATTAGACGGTAAGATCGTCGGCACACAAAATAAAGATCAAGATGAAGAAATCGGTGAAATTGCTTACGTACCAGAAGTACTCACAGAAGGTGATCATCTGCTTACCATCTATGCTCGTGACACCTCTGGCAACGAGCAGGTTGTCAACGCAGGCTTCGTAGTTGATGCAAAAATCGAAATACCTACCTTGATATTGGCTGGAATTGAGGCTGAGGGTGACGGCCAATCCCTTATCATCACTCAAACCAAGGTCAGTGTTGAAGGAGTCAGCGAAGCTGATTCAAAAATCGATATAACCATTAATAGTAAGCCCTCAGGGACAACAGTGGCTACGGCGGACGGTAAATTTGTTTTGACCGATTTAACCTTGAATGAAGGAAAAAACATCATCTTAGCCACTGCTACCGACAAAGCCGATAATACAAGCGCTCCGAGCCCAGCCTTAGAAGTCTTGGTTGATAGTCGTCCCCCTCGCGCTGGTAATCCATTACCGGCGCCCGATAGTCGAACTAAATCTAAAACCGTTACTATGTCAGTTGAAGTTTCTGATAATCCTGGTGGTAGTGGTCTGAACCCCGAAAGTATTTTCTTCGTATTGGATGGGAATACTGATCTATTCAATTTCAGCTACGATGGTCAAAAAGTATCTTACACGCCGGCTACTGGCTCTGGCGAATTAGCTGAGCTGTCGGAAGGAGAGCACTTTTTCCGTATTACAGCCACAGACCTAGCCGGTAATCCGTTGACCTTTAATTCTGGCAAATTTGCTGTTGATCTGACTCCACCTCAGTTTGTTGAATTATTACCCAGTAGTGGCGCAAAACTTTCGAACACTGAAGTCGAAATTACGGGAATTGTTGCAGCCGAGGATTTAGGACAAGTGATTGGTAAATTGGTAAAGGATGGCACCGAAGTTCCGGTAGAACTTGATACCGACCTTTTCAAAGGTACAATTCGTATGAAAGGAAAGGCGCCACTGGTCAGTGGTAATTACACAGCCACTATTACTGCCAGTGATATAGCTGGAAATATTGTCGAAAAAACAACTGATTTTACAATCGACGCGTCGATTGTGGACGAAGATCCTCCCAGTTTCGTGCCACAGTTCCCAGAACCAGGGGCCGAGGTCAGCACTCTAAACTTTAATGCCATTCAATTCCAGACATTAGATGCTGATCAAGGTGTTTCTTTCGATGAGATGGAGGCAACTATCAACGGGGTGTCTTATGGGGACCTATTTAGGGAGGGAAGTCCACACCGCGTCAATCGAGAAACAGGTGAAGTTACTCTCTTTGTTCGATTCCAACTTGAGCTAGGTGGGCTCGAGGACGCCTTAGAATTAGGCGGGCTTGAGGATCCCTTAGAACTAGGTGGACTGGAAGATCCTCTTGAACTAGGGGCATTGAATCGTCCGTTAGAACTGGCAGTTGGTCTAAACACAGTTAATATTACTGTTCCAGATGCCAATGGCAATTTCGGTATATTCGATCTGCCTTTCGATGTCTCATTGAGTCCACCGGATTCTCCCGACTTTTTGGTTCAAGCTGCACCACCGCCACCACCTGATGCACTTACCTTGCAGATGTATACTGATTTCTTCATTAACGATGTTAGTGTCCAACCAACAACTATTGTGGCCGGTGAACCATTTACTGTAGAGTTTAACACTGATCCCAAGATAGTGGCAGCGTTTTTGGATTTGTCGACTTTAGACTCTAAAGCGCCGGCAGCTGATCCAAGTGTCGATTACAGACGACCAATCGAAGATCTTGAGGTTGATGGACTATTGCCAGAATGGGTAACAGCTACCCCAGAAAAGGATTTAAGCCCGATCTGGTCGGTGTTGGCCAATCTACCTGACCATGTCCCCAGTGATATTGCGGTCGATATTCTCAAGTTAATACCGCTGACACATCTTGAAGTTGAACCCCGCCCCTTTACCGTTCCCGCTATTGCTAACCGTTATACAGCGGAATTGTTAGTTAATAAAGACACGACTATCACTGGGGGACGGTACAGTACTCGCTTATTTATTGTTAAAGAACGAGAAAATACTTCAGAGAACGAAACGATTGTGACCAACCGATTTGAGATCAGTTCACAAGAGATCAATATTGGGTTTAAAAATCCAGCACTAGATAAGGAAACTCAGGCACCGGCTCGAAAAAGTCGAAGAAGTCGTCGTAGCCGTTCTAGCCGAACATCACGTAACCGACAGATAGTGATGGCCGAAGACGGAACAGTAATTGTGGAAGACGCGACATTAGAAGAAGCTGCTTACGAGATTGTGATTAACGAAAAAGATGGGAAAATCTACACTAATTCACCGGAGATTCCTTTGGCAGGGCAAGTACCACTGGATAAAAAACGAAATCTGATGGTTGAGGTTTTTGTTAACGGGAATACCATGGGGGTTGTCCAAGCTAACTCAAGTGGAACATTTGCTATCGACCGCATCATCTTGGAAGATGGTGAAAATACTGTCTCTGCATTCGCTCGTAGCGAATCCAAATTGCAGAGCCCACTATCTCCACCCAAAATTTACGTTTTAGATCTGGAGCCACCAAAAGTTGATTTTGCTAATTTATCCGACTATAGCAAAGATCTGACCTTTACCGCTACGGTTCAGTATCGGGACAATACTGCAGTTTCGGCTAATTTCATCACGTTGATTGTCAACAACAAACCAGTAGCCATCAATCCGACCACGAGTGATACTGGCAAGATCGAAGACTTTAGTCGGGCCGTTGAAGTTCAATTGGTTGATGGTGAAAACCTGCTCGTATTGTCCGCTATTGATACCGCTGGTAATGTTAGTTCAACGGTACAACGAACCGTTATTGTTGATCGCAAACCACCGGACACGGCTCCGACTGGCGTAAAAGTCAAGCTAACATTCTCTGGAACAGAAGTCGAAATGGGTTGGCAACCAGACCCCAACGCCAATCGTTACAATCTTTATCGTTCTGAGCAACCAATTATGGAAGTGGGAACCAATCAAGATGCTTTGAGCTTATTGACGACGACTACGGAAACAACTTTTGTCGATGCTAACGTTGATGTTGGAGTGACCTATTATTATGCACTTACCTCAGTCAGTCCAGCTGGACTTGAAGGTATTAAAACCTCGATCAATCGGAATGTGACCATCATTCCTGTCAATAAAGGTGGTACTGCCATTTTGGCTAATGGCACTCGGTTTAGGGCTGGCGATCAAGCTATTTCCACCGACTTGACGCTATTTAATGCTATTACGGCTGAAAATTTAGATCTAGATGGTTTACCACCCCTGACTGGTGCTTTATCTGACCAAGCACTTTCCTTCAGTGCGGTTACTCAGTCCGGCGACCTCTTCACTGATAATTTTAATAAACCAGTTCAAGTATCACTGACTTATCCAACTAACAGTCGTCAGGTAGATATTTACCGATTGAACCAGAATTTGGCCCAAGTTCGAGCTGGCGAATCAGGTGGCGAGTGGGTTCAGGTCACTAGTACTACTGCTACTGACTCCCCAGAAGTTAAGGTGGAATCGGGGCGGATTACTTTTCCTGCTAACCGATATGGTATTTACGGGTTAGCCAAGCCATTGACCGAGCCTTGGGATGTCAATAGCGATGGACAAGTTGATATTTTTGATTTAGTGTTGGTTGTTAAATACTTCGCTCAAACAGGTGATGACCTATCGGGTGATGTTAATGGCGATGGACAAATTGATATTTTCGATCTGGTATTAGTTGTCAAACATTTTGGTGAAGTATATTCTAGTGTGGCAACGGCTCCAGCCATAGTTACATCACAACAACCGGTTCGCTTGCGACTGTCTGCAAATGTGTCTCAAATGGAGAATCGGGGCCTTAGCCAACAATTCTGCCAGCTAATAATTAGCGCAGAGATAACCGAAGCCATACTACAAGGCTATCAACTGGATATAGCCTATGATCCCTACCAACTTGGTATTATTGAGGTGAACGGTAATGAAAAACAGTCTGCTAAAACAGAGTTAACTGGTAATTATTACCGTGTTCAACCGAAATTTGGTTTAGGTGCAGTAAAACACATTGCTGCAGTTAAAGTTCCAAACTCACCTACGGACCAGTCAAAAGCGACGGATACCACGTTAGCCGTTATAACTTTTCGCCTCAAAGCAGAAGCCGAACAGGCATTGGAAAGTTTGAGTTTGCAGAATTTACGGCTAGTAAATAGTATGGGTCAAATAGTACCAGTTGAAATTGATGATCACATTGAATTACAAATTGAAGGCCAAAACGAAGCCTACCGCTATACGTTAGAGCAAAATTATCCTAATCCGTTTAACCCCGAGACCTGGTTGCCTTACCAGTTGGCAGAATCGGCTGACGTAAGTCTCGCGATTTACAACAGTAGAGGACAATTGATTCGTCAATTGCAGATTGGACATCAACCCGCTGGTGTCTATGTGGGACGCGATCGAGCCGTTTATTGGGATGGGAAGAACGATTTGGGAGAATCAGTGGCATCGGGTATCTATTATTACCAAATTAGAGCTGAATCCGAATCCACCTCTAATTGGACAGAAACCAGAAAGATGTTGCTACTAAAGTAAGGATTGTAAAATTTGGTCTACTGACTAGATTCTGAGTTGATCTCTAGATTTACAACCTCAATCGAGCCACTTCCTGATGCAGAAGCGGAAAAAGGGTCATACATCGCTTCGGCCGAAACTGGGGGTGAAACGAATTTGCCCTTGGTTACGGCTCTCAAAGCGTAGAAGAATTTAGTCAATTTCTTTTTTTCAAACCGACC
>CAYVHK010000013.1:9835-13916 GCA_964451145.1 uncultured bacterium
TAGGATGGAAATCTTGGTCTTGGATCCAAGTAATCCCTGCTCTGGACTCAAGACGTGGATTCTCGATCTCAAAACCCGCCGGTAAAACATCTGCTATTACTACGTTGTCTAAATCTTGGTTTAGAGCTTTAACCGTAATCTCAGCCACTACTAGTGAACCGTGAAGAAAACGATTATCGGTAATAGGTGTTCCGGTTTCGGTCAAAAATCGGCGGCGAACTTCTAATCCTTTGTCGAAATGATCAATTTGGCTATCGGCCGGTACACCTTCTGCAGTCCAACTCAGGTAGCATTTGCCTTCTCCTTCTATCTCCACCTCGAGTTGTGCTCCAGACCAGTTTTTTTCGCTGTAACGCCGATCTTGATTAGTAAAAGTACCATAGTCTTGATTGTTAACTCGAATGGTACCTTTATAATTCAAATCGGCCTGCTGCTTTGAAAATTTGCCCAAAGCCAAAAAAGCGAAAGCATTTTCCTGAGTTGTGTGCCAGCGATTATTCTCAGACAGGGCTCTGACTAGATTATCAACCAAGGTGGGCACTGAATTATGAGTTGGACTAAGTTCTGATAACATGTCCAGCATAATAGCTTGGGAGCGGATTGGTGAATTGAAATTTCCTCCCGTATCTCTTTGATCTTTGAGGTCCGGCGCCTGATCAGGTAGCATAGCCAGTGCTATTGTTGATTGACCAGCTTGGCCTAAAGCACCAGCCAGTTGATAAAGGGGTAAACCAGTTAAGTAACGGCTTTTGAGATAGTTCATGGTGCTGACTTCTGGCTGATCAGTAGCTGCTAAAACATAGCAGGCATATGCTATTCGTTCCAGATTGTTGTCATGAGTACTATCCTGACGAGTCTCTCGTCGCAAGCCTGTTAACATCGAATCATAGACCCGATCAGAAACTTGATAGCCAGCCTTTCTGGCCTCAACCAAAAAATGAGAAGCATAGATGCTGCCCCAGTGATTAGTGTAAGAACTACCTGGCCAATAGGAAAAATAACCATTGGACATTATCATGCTTTCTAATTTGTCAATTCCTTGAACTAAGAAATGGTCAACTTTTTCATCTTGATTTTGTTCATCACTGCTGGAAAATAGATTTGGTGTCACCATTTTGGCCAGATCAGAAAAATAAAGCATAGGAAAAAGGCGAGAAGTCGTTTGTTCAACGCAACCATGAGGATAGTGCAGAAGATAGGATAAACTTCCTGCCATTCTTAACATCGGGTGGGGAGACAGTACTAGTTTAAACAGCTCAGTATCAGCTAAAAAATCGTCCGGGAGCATAATAGTGACGGGTTGATTGGCTACTATCTCAGCCGTGCCAGTACGAGTGACCAGAGGAGCAGCCGGACGTAAAGGAATCTCTGTTATTATCTCGGTCGTCTCACTATTACCTTTAGCTGTTAATTTGAAGATAATGGTACCGATAGTCTTTTTGGCCTTAACCACAAATTCAACTTGTTTCTCTTCATTGTTTGCGATAGTTAGGGATTGCTTCCCTTGATTTTGAATGGTAACTAAACTATTGGCCGTTAGATGAACAGTGATTTCTGTTTCCCGACCAGTATCATTAAAAATTCGGACAGGAATTTTAGCACTATCACTACCAGACAAAAAACGAGGATAGGTCGGTGTTAGGACAATTGGATCACGAACTGTGACAAAGGCAGATGAAGAACCAAACTGGTCGCCCAGAATTGCTACGGCCATCAGACGCAGTTTGCCGTTGAATTGAGGTAGCTCAAAAGTAACCTTTCCATGACCTTTGGCGTTGGGGGTAATCAAACCTGACCAAAGTGAAATGGGCTTAACCCTTTGCACACTGACAGTACTTAATCGCTTTTTACGTTGAGCATCAATTCCATCTCCGCCAGTACTAACACTTCCTTTTGCTGATTCTACCTCTGGCAAAATACTAGCATAGAGGTCATGCGACGTAACACCCAACCCTCTTTGGCGAAAGAAGTAGCGGTGCGGATCTGGGGTTTGAAAGTTGGTTAACTGTAAAATACCTTCATCCACTGCGGCTAAAGTTAGTTGACATTGGTTTTGTTCTGTTATCGCCTGATTAATCTGAACACCTACTGTCAATGATTGGTTAGGTTGGCTCTCTATAGGTGCTGTTAGGCTAACTTCTAGTTGCTTGGCCAAGGTGTTAATTTTAATTGGTACAACTCCAAATGCTCGAGCTGGTGCATGTTGTTCCAAGGATTTCGATGATCGAACTAAAATAGCTGAGACATAGGCATTGGGAGAGAAAATCGACTTGATCGGAATATTAACTGTAGTGCTATTTTCTTGCATAGTGACCATTTGCCATTCCAATATCTTGTCTTTCTCTACAGTTAATAGGAGTTTGCCAGCGAAGGGTGCTTTCACCTGTACTTGGGCTGTTTCACCAAATTTATAAATTTTCTGATCTAACACTAGATCTAAGCGATCAGGATTTTCCATCGCCCAAGGTGAATAACCCCAACCACTAGTGTAGAAAGTCAGAGAACTTCGGCTGCCACTTTCGATTTCTTGTACGGTAATTTGATATTCTCCATATTCATTGGGAGTGAAAGTATAACGGCTTACTGTTTGAGTTGAAGTCAGTGTATCAGTTCGCAACAAGTTGGGTTGTTTTTCGGACTGGTAGCGATATCGACCTTGTTTATCCCGTTTCAAAATCGAGTTCCACTGTAATTTAAAAACCTGAATCTCTAAATTTCGTCCAACAACTGCTTGACCTGCCTGATCGACTGATACTAACAGTATATCGGCCGGTTGGCCAATTTGAGCATAACCTTCAAAATCGGTTTTTAACCCAACGTAGTGGTTGTAAGGGTGAATATCGATCCGTTTATAGGCGCTGACTGCTCGACCTCCCGGTTCACTTACCGTCCCAGTGATAATACCCTTCAAAGCCGATGGAGCAGATACAGACTGAGGTAAGCTCATAGTAAATTGACCTTTACCATTTTTATCCAGTACTGATTGGCCTAAGTTGATTCGCTGCCGCTTGAATAGTCGATCCTGATCGTAGAAAGAGAAAGAAGTGTAGTCGTCCGGTCGAAATTTGTTTGATTCGAGGTCGCAAACTGTGGTTGCTTTCATGCCAGCAGCTGGGGGCCCAAATAGGTTTAAGCCTTTCAATTTCACCGTCAATTCTTGGCCTAGTTGGTATGAAGACTGAGTCGTATTGACTTCAACTTTGATCCGGTCTGGCATAAACTCTTCTAACCGAAAAATCTGTCGGCCAATTTCTTTTTTGGCCACTATCAACCGGGCCGTATAACCGCCCGTTTTAGCATACGATGGAAATTGGAGTTCGAATTCAGTAATACCTTGCGCATTGAGCTTAGCTCTCAGTTCTCGAAAAACTCTCTGGTCGGGCCCTAGAATCTGAAGTAGTACTGGAAATGGAATTGGTGGTAGGTTTTTTTCATCCCGAACTAAAGCAACCAAATGGGCTCTTTCGCCTGGACGGTAGATACCCCGGTCAAAATAGAGAAATGCATCGTAAGCATCAGTAGTATAAGGGGCACCACCAACTTTGAAGTCGGATAAAGAAACTCGCGTTTTATCTAGTTGCAGAAAGGAGAAGTCTTGACCATTATCTAAATTATCCTTTTGTGCTGTCAGGAAAAATGGATAGAAACCCTTAGTTTTTTGCTTCAGATCAGTGAAACGAACGTAACCTTTTTCATTGGTCTTTCCCGTCAGCAGAGTTTGGTTATTTTTGCTAACCAACTTGACACTGATATTAGATTCTGGCTCTAGCGTTTCAAGCGAATTGACCCAAACTCTCAACTCATCAGCTGAACTTTTGGCGATTATGCCCAGGTCAGTTACGACTACCCATCGAGTTGCATTTAACCAACGTTGGTCTGATTTCCGTGCCTTAATTAGAAATACACCCTTTCGTTCAGTATCGATGTAATCAGCTAATGAAACCGGAGTTACAACCTGATCATTCCTAGCCGAAGCTATTGGTATTTCTTGACTTGATAGGAGTTGTCCCAGCGAAGAACTCATCCACTGAGACCAGTTACTTCTAGCCAGATGATTAATGTTGTTGCGAAAGACTTTATA
>CAYVHK010000013.1:13926-19887 GCA_964451145.1 uncultured bacterium
AGACAAGTACATACCATCCCCTAAAAAACGAAGGCTGGGATTCAGATCAGAAAATTTGACAGATTTTTGAAAAGGGTTTTTGAGTTCCGATTCATCATTAGCTATTAGGCCACGACGAATCTTTAATTGGTAAGAGTTGCCAGGCTTGAACTTATCGCACTGTATTTGCACCGTTCGCCGATATTTTGGATTAATTCGCAACTCTTGATCGGGTATGGGGGGGCCGTCAGTTAAGCCAATTTGGATAAACGCTTTCAGGTTTTCTACCGTTACGTCAGTATTAAATTCAATCTGTAGGTATTGGCCCATATTACCTTGAGAAGCAAAAGCACTCTCGACTACCAGCTGACCTAACTGACGCAAGGCCAAACCTACAGTGTATTCAACGGCCAAACCTTGATGACCGTCAATTGGTTTTAAACCTTTAGCAATTCTTAATTCGATAGATTGATCAGTATTGTCACGTTCCAATTCGACTGTCTCAAAATCAAAAATCCGACTGTTTTCGTCATCTGCGTTTGTAGAGTGAATTAGATGGTAGACAATTTTGTCCTGACGACCACGCTGAATAGTAGTTGCTTGACGAAAAGCATCAATATTAACAGGGTAGTTAAACTTCACCTTACCCACCAACTTAGCTCGGATTCCTTTTTTAGACTGATAGGCAAACTGCAAATCGGCACTTTCAACCTTGATTTTTTCAGTTTGAAAGGAAAAAATACGATTGCCAATCAAGTTAAATCGTTTGTTATTCGATACTGTTGGCAAAACTTCAGCCTGAAATGAAGTGGAAGGGGGTAAGGTTTTTTCTGTAAAAAATTTGAGTCGATTAGTAGCAATCCACCTCGCTTTGCCTGGCAATTTAGGATTGAGACTAAGAGGAAGATCAATTAAGTCCTGCCCAATCGAATTTTCATCCACTACTGAATCTGAAAAGGTGATTGTAAAGTTGGTGTCTTGGGAAACAACGCCCTGTGGGTGAAAATTATTGACTTGTATATTAACCTTCTGTGGGTCAGCTACTTGATCAGAAGCGATTATTGTCTTGGTAGTTGATTGCGTCAATTCACTTAGTTGTTGTCGAAGGCTGGCGGTGTAAAGTCCACCGAATAGAATCACTAGTCCCATCACCGCTATCATCGACCACAAAATCCTCTTGTTATCCATCGTCATATTTTCCGGTAAGCTGTTGGCAATTTCAAACTGATTCCTCGATTAATAATTTTTGGTCTATTTAATTTTTGGAATTTTCCGTTATAAAAAAGTAATCAGTGGCGAGACTAAAAGTATATTTAGGGAGGCATTTAGAGAATCATTAATCCGAAAAGGTAACTTTTAACTAATCACGGTCAAAAAAGTGAATAACACTATTTCAAAGATAAATCCATGAGGATAGATTTCCTAATCAGATTATCGTAGTTATGATTGTCCGTGGAATCTCGGGGAAACATAACTACGATAATCTGATCTTGCTAATGAACTGCTAGTATAAAACCATTGAAGAGTCAAACAGCTGAAAATTACTTTAGACTATTCTCAACGTGATGAAGGATAGTCTGAACTCGTCATTATGAATACAATTCAAACAGTTGACTAATTTATTATAGATTGGTAACAGTACAGACTAAAGTAATCTGTACTTCTAAATAAAGCGGAATGAGTTTAAATTCAGCTCAATTCAGCATTGTATTTTTTAAGTGTATCCAACTCGCGCTTTAGATGGTTACGATAGGGATCAGACCAACCGATCCATTCACCACTAAGATAACCTTCGTAGTTGATGGTAGAGAGACACTTCATGGCTTCTTTATGATCAATATAACCAGTGCCAATTGGTACTAATTTATTCTCGGAATCACCATCGTGAATGTGAAGATGCTTAATCCAAGGACATAAAATTTCGAATGACTCCGACACGGTAGCAAATTGACGACGTACTGGGTGCATGATATCCCAATTAACTGCTATGTTGGGATGATCAACAGCTCGCATTACATCTGCCACGTCAGATGGATTGCACCAATCGTCATGGGTTTCCATACACAGAATGACTTCTCGTTCTGCCGCATGGTTAGCCACTTGAGTTAATGCAGTAGCCACCAGTTCAACTCCCTTTTCGCGATCGACACCTTCTCCCAATTGGCCTCCAAAGAACCGAATTCTGGATGAGCCGATGTCAGCAGTCAGGTCAATGGCGCGGTGTGTATCAGCGATCATTTCTTCTCGATTAGCTGGATCTGCGTATCGACAAGAAGTGGCCACACAAGCCAGAGCAATACCATAATCTTCTGCTTTCTGGTTTATGCCACGACGTTGATCGACTGTAGTATCAAATTCTACTCCATGTTGGTGATTGGCACTAATGCGAGGTTCAACGCCGTCATAACCAAATTCCTTGGCCATAGATAAGACTTGGTCAAGTGTAAGTTCTGGACAGGAGAAGGTCATAAATGAAAATTTCATATTGATAAATGTCCTAAATCAGTTGATTTTGAATATATGATCAAATAGATTTACAGTTGATGTTTCAGGGAAATTAACTTGCTCGTTCGTCTTCCCGATCGGTAGCCAGTGGAGGCTGCGGAGATAAATCTGATATACTGGTGTACAGATCGCTGGTCATGTCGATTTGCAAAGCCGTCAGTGATCCTTCTAACTGATCTATATTTCTTGCCCCGATAATTGGTGCTGTGATCGCCGGGTGAGTTCCCACCCAGGCCACTGCCAAACCAGCTGGATGATAACCATTCTGTTGAGCCAAATGAGTAAAATCTTGAGCGATTTGGTAGTAATGTTCACCAGAATATCGGCTTTGGTACATAGGGTTTTCCAGTAAACGACCACTGTCTGGTCGCATGGTAACACCGTATTTGCCACTTAGTAATCCACCACCCAATGGACTGTAAGGAATCACACCCATTCGCTCAGATAAAGCCATAGGTAGTATTTCAACTTCGGCTTGGCGTTTAGTCAAGTTATACATTGGTTGAATACACTCGAAACGTGCTAGTCCTTCTCGCTCCGAAATTCCATTGGCTTTGACAATCTGCCAAGCCGCATAGTTACTAACTGCTGGATAGAGAATCTTCCCTTGGCGAACCAAATCGTTCAGAGCTCTCAATGTCTCATTAATTGGTGTTTCTTGATCAAAATGGTGAATAAAATAAAGATCGATAAATTCCGTATTCAAGCGACGAAGACTGTTTTCAACTTCTAAAAAAATGTGGCGGCGTGAGGAACCTGCAGCATTGATATCTGAGCCCATACTACCGTAAAATTTAGTGGTAATTATGACTTCAGACCGACAGTCAGCGATCAGGGCACCTAAAATTTGCTCCGATCTACCTTGGTGATAGACGTTGGCACAATCAAAAAAATTGACACCCGCTTCTCGACATCGGTGAAATATTTGGGCTGACATAGATTCGTCAGCATCGCCGAAAGTCATCGTACCCAAACAGAGCGACGAAACTTTTACACCTGTTTGCCCTAAAAGTTTGTAATCCATTATTTACCTTTCCATGACTTATATGATTTTATACAGACTCGAAGAGTGAAGCGTATTGTCTAGATGACCAATAAGAACGATCCTACATAACTGGACCAGTATAGCACTGATCAAAGTAACCGGCAATGCAAAGCCGGTTGTTGAATTTCAATTTAAGGTTGGAAACAGAACCTATCTCAAGCTAAGATTTGGTTATATGATAAGCTGAAATTAGATTTGGCTAAAATTAAAATATAGAAATGGTTCCAAGGAATAAAAATTGATTAATTTCAAATTTAATCATATACCTATTGGGTTGATGCTATTTTTGGTATTGGGTTGTCGTCAGTCAACGGAGACAACCTTAGTACCAGCCCCAACCACAGTCAAAGATCCAGAAGTAGTAATCCAATCAGTGAATCTTAATGATAGATTAGATCAGGAATGGGTTTTGGTTACTTTAGATAATCAAGGCCAACAGAAAAAACTACTCCCTAAAACCCAAATAACCATACAGTTTTCGGCTGAAAGATTATCAGGTTCAGCCAGTTGTAACCGATATTTTGCTAGTTATCAAACCAAAAGCAACTTTGGTTTGATGATAAAAGATGTTGGTACAACTAGAATGGCTTGTCCTGAACCAGCCGGTATTATGCAACAAGAACGGCAATACCTTCAATTATTATCTCAAGCCAAAACATACTATATACGAAACAAACAACTCACCCTTCGTACCAAAGATAAAAGAGCTATTCTGATCTTCCAACAGAAGAAAATTGAAAACTAAGTAAGAAACACAAACTGAGGTAATGGTAGATAGTGAGCTTAATTTACCAGTGTAAAAAACTCAAGACTTGACCAAAAACGTAAGGAAAAGTCAATAAAGGTGTTTTTAGATAGTAGATCAATTCTCGATCAATTGACCAGTCGGATCGAATATGAGTATCTACCAATCAGTTTAAGCGAAGAGTTTTTATTTATACAGTTTAATTATACTGATAAAAATTAGTTAATATCGTTTTTCAATCTGCCTCATACCGCTGTCTCAAGTTACTGTCTAGATTTAACTCATCAACATTTCAATTTTCATATTACTAAAATACATACATTACTTACCCACCCCAAAATTATAAGCTGGCCAAGATAGTAAAAATCTAACCGGTTACCCTTACAGTAAATGCTTAACAGGTCTCAAATTAGCAGCTCTCCGCTAAGCTAAATGTTAACTTCAGGGCCAGCCCGACTTGGCTTGACTATTAAATTCAAATTAACAATCTGGTTTGTTTAAGACCCTACTCAGTAGGAATAATCCCCCAACCAAATCACGATTTCAGGTGCGTTTCCTTTGTAAGCATTCACGACACCAATCTTTGTTATAATTAGTATCTCAAGTTCGATAATTTGGCTTGATTCAGTAACAACTAAAAATAGCGTTATTAAAGTCAAATTTCATATCCGACCACAATATTTGATTGATACTCAATTTCTCAATATACTATCCTAGACTTTAATCCTACTCTACTTGGGTTTATAATCAAAATGGAACTATTAAATGCAACTTCTAATCCTTACAAGGGTATAGTGATCGACTCCGATGAACTCTTTAAGGATGTGTCAACTTTTCAAATTCGGTTGGCTCAATCGCTAGACTTTTGGCGACAAGAAAATTATCAGGTCGTTTGGCTTGAAATTCCACTAGAAAAATCAGAGTTGATTCCAGTTGCAACGGCTGCTGGTTTCGTATTTCATCATAGTCAGGAACACTACCTTCTACTTGTCCACCGGCTAGTCGAAGGTGCATTTGTTCCAGCATTTTCAACGCACTACACGGGAGCAGGCGGTGTTGTATTGAATGCGAAAAATGAGCTTTTAGTTGTTAGCGAGCGGTATCGTAGCCGACAAAGGCCATCTTATAAATTGCCGGGTGGAGCACTCAACCAAGGCGAGCATATTTCCAAGTGTGTTGTTAGAGAAGTACAAGAAGAAACGGGGGTACGAACCCGATTTGAGTCTTTAGTCTGTTTTCGACACTGGCACGGTTACCGATACGACAAATCCGACCTATATTTTGTTTGTCGGTTATCGCCATTATCCCAAACTGTGACCAAACAAGAAGAAGAAATTGAGGAATGTCTTTGGATGCCGGTGTCAGATTACCTAAATGATGAGTTTGTTAGTATTTTCAACAAGCATATTGTAAAGGCGACTTTAGAAAATCCTGGTTTGGCTCCGATGAAAATTGAAGGTTATTCAGATCCAGAAAAACACGAAATTTTCATGCCCGTTGGTATGGAACATCTTTAGCTAAGAATGCTTGAAACAACAATTGTAATTGTTGTTTCAAACCAACTGATAAATTCAAATATAAATCAGTGTATGCCAAGAGTGGACATAAGCGATAAATGGTAGTTGCTTGCCGAAAGAAATAGGTTTGTACGTCAACCGTTTATTGCCCTGCCCATCATCAGTTTTGT
>CAYVHK010000013.1:19897-45906 GCA_964451145.1 uncultured bacterium
GTTGTTTCTAACCAACTGATAAATTCAAATATAAATTAGTGTATGCCAAGAGTGAACATAAGCGATTAAATCGTAGTTGCTTCACTAAAGATCTAGGTTTGTACTGCAACCTTTTATTGCCCTGACAATCATCATTTTTCTGTCCTTTGGCAGTTATCATCTGTTGGAGAAAAGTTACATTTTATCAATAAGAAAAAAGTGTAGCTTAGTAAAAAGTAGGTCTCCATATCCTAATCAAAAAATGCAAGCTAAAATATAAAACTAGGATAGTGGACCATCGATAGTGAGAACAGGATATTTTGATTGCATTAACCAATGATGAATTCCTAAAAATCCGCCACGAATCCTTGATTATTCCAAATGGTTTTAGCTAAATCTTTAGCTGATTCATTTGGTTCAATATTCCCTAAAATGCTGGATGGAGGCCGATTTTCACTAGGGAGATCTGGGTTTGGTGACCAATTATCATTTTCGTATTTCTGACGAACTTTTTCTTTTCTGAAATCTGGTACGTTTATTGGTATTGAATCTTGCAATGCTGAACGCCAAGCCAAAACACCAACAATACTCATGTCAATTCCTCGATAAACATCAAGGTAAGGTTGTTCTTGGCGACGAATGGCTTGAGCAAAATAATAACTAGTAAAGAAGTCGCCACCCCCATGACCCGTTCTCTGGGCTAAATCTTCGGCGACTGGGAAATTAGGTTGATAAACGACTTCGGTTTCTCCTTCTCTCCCACTTTCCCAAGGCTCCTGCCAAATACGAAGTCGGCTTTTGTCTCCATGACGACAGTTTTCCATTAGTCCCTTATTTCCGTGTATCCGAACATAGTTTCCATGACCACGGAGTGCTCCATGAAGGGACTTAAGTACAGCGTCATTATTCATGCGACAAATAATGATAGCACTAGTGTCACTTCGTTTCACATGTTGTGTCTGTGTTGGATCATCGTAGTCATAAGGAACAATAAAAGCATTTACCTTGACCGGCCGAGTATCCGTAATATACATAACTGGAGCAATAGAGTGAGTACAATAGTAAGTGGCAGGGATCCAATTTCGCCAGTGGTTCCAGCCACAACTTCTTGCTAATTTTACTTCGGCTGGGTCTGGATGAACATACTCGCCTTCACCATATTTGAATTCTCCAATTAAGCCATCCTGATATAACCGACGCATTTCCTGATTGTATGCGCTGTAAGGATAATTTTCAGCAAACATATAGATTTGACCTGAACGTTCAACTGTACGTGCCAGAGAAACACCTTCAGCTAACGTATGACAAGCGGCACATTCGCTCATCACATGCTTACCAGCTAATAAGGCTTGTTCTGCCAATGGTGCGTGCTGATGGAAATAATTGCATAATACTACCGCATCTATGTCATGAGATAAAAATTGATCGTACTCAGCATAGGTTGTGACATTCAGTTCTCTACCAACTTGTTCTAATTTTTCTTCCCAAGTGTCACAAATTGCGACCAGCTCAAAGCCTACAGAATTAGAAACGTTCATATAGGATTTGCCACGTCCTGCACCGACAACACCCAATCGTATTGGCCTATTGTTTTGATTGTTCATCTTATATTTCTTCTTACATAATGATTTGACAATGTTTTTTATTCCCTATCGTTTTGTAAAAGAACCACACATTATTCATAAATATTTCGATAAACGTGGTTGAGATCATAATGTCAATGTAAATGCATTAACTAATAGATAAAGAAAAATTGAGAACAATGAATTGAAAAATGATGTTTGTTTTACTGCTGAATGTTTTTGTGCATTCGATTATCAACAACTTTATTCGCGAACCACGATTTACTCTGTGCGTGGTTCTTGAGCCAATGAACAATCCGGCAATAACCTATTATCAATATAAAAATAAGACGAATGATTGGCTAGTTACCTGGTCAGGAAATTGAGGTGAATCTTGCATAAATGCTTTTCTTTCTATTTGATGGAAATTTTTATTCGATAACCTCAACATTAGCACGAGGGAGAACAATTCGTTCTTGATCTTGGATTTGAACTTCCAGTACTCGAACATGAGCTTCTGTTTCTAGGGATTGAGGTTCAACTAGTAGGTCAGTGACTCGCCCTAATTGACCAAAATAAGGCGATCGGATTAAGCGAACCAATGTACCGACATTCAGGACATTAGACTGTCGGACTTTTGTCGTATCTAGCTGGGAATTATCATTTCTTTCCAGGGGAATGATAATCTCGGGCCGTTGAACGCCTGCGCGAATCTGTGTCGCACCATTTAGCGAAGCTTTCATGCCTTGTCGCTGGGATAATAAGTCGAAAGTCTGTTGGGCCATATCAATTTGACCAAAACCTTCGGTTATCATTAATGTTAGACCAATCTGTTCGGATCCTGTAATTGCGACCCCCAATTCATAGCCAAGTAATTCATACAACTCACGGTCATGAATACCTCCACAGACAATGCCTTTCACCCCTTTATCAATTGCAACCCGAACGGTTTTGTGATTAACTGTGGAACCGCCAACAATAATCTGGCCTTTATGACTTGTTTGGATTAGTTCAGAAGTCAAAGCTTGATCAGGTGAGGCAACCACCATCTGAAGTTGACCAACCGTTTCACCACCGATACCAAAAATGCCCTGAATCATTGTTCCCCAAGTCTCTATAATAGCTCCTTCGTTTTCTATTATCTCGGTTACTTGGCCGTCAATATAGCCTCTAGTCTGGACTGGTGTAGGCGGTTCTCGTACAATCACTTGCCCTGTTACGTCAGAAATGTTCTCAATGGTACCAGAAATAGGTGATCTTACTTCTGATTTAAAAAGGCCGAACAGACCATTGGATTGGGCTATAATTTCATCCTCTTCAACAGAATCACCAACCTTTTTGAGCATAAATTGACCCACATTGATCGGGCTCGTTCCCATCAGGTTTGCAGCGTGGATCATTTGAACGTTACCAGGTAAATCCGTCTGTGCGACCACCTCTTCGGCTGAAACTTGGTTTCCAATTTCTACCAGTACATCCCCCATCAATGGAAGGCGTCGTTCACTACGAATTATAGTTTGAGCTGAGATTTTTAAGCCTGGTGTATATGCATGTGCCATCTCTGATTTGTTTTCCCTCGCGAGTTATGTCAGAAGTCGAAAGTAATTGCCAGCTTACTAACTATTTGCAAATTGTTTGACTTGTGTTTCTGTTGAATTGGTTATGTGATTTTGATTACGTTATTTTGTAATGATTATCTTAATCCATCTATATCATATTTTGATACAAATCCCCAAATTAATTGACTGATTTTAGATCCTTGGTGCCTTATTTGAGGACAGTGATTCCCATTGATGGTTTTATAATGTTGTACTGAAACTCCATTTCTATCACCTGTACGAATAGTGTTCTATTTTTTCATTATCATATTTGAAATTATTTTCCTTAGAACAGATAGAAGGCTCTAATTTTGTAGTATCGTTGTTGAACGTGTTGATCTTAGGAGGGACATTAATACCATTAAATTTTATCCAGTAATCAAGTATTTGGTCAATGGACGTAGCATATTCCTCAATGCATCTGCAAGGAACTACTCGGTTATGCGCTTCCATGATATGTTGGCACAGCTATTGGGTGTAATGGTTTATGATATTTGATCACTTTTTTCTTTCGATTACGAAAGTCTACTATGGCGTATTATACATTTTTTGAATACAAGTTTCTTTTTTAATTAAATCCGAAATCGTATCCCATAATTGGATTCTTTTTTCTAAGGACTCTCTGGCGATTTCTGTAGCCTCTTTCCATTTCAAGGAACTTGAACCACATAGTTCTGAAATCATTTGAAGAGATATCGGACCATGTTCATCCCCATCAAGCTCGATATGTCTTTCTAGGTAATAAGAAAGCTTGTTAAACTTCTGATTTTCTGAATCGGCTTTTTTAAGAATTTTTAGAAACATATCGGGAATGACATCCTCTCTACTAAAAGTAAAGGCAGAAGCAACTAAGTGTATTTTTTGTGTATCAATCAATTGAAACGTGAATTTTACGAATTCAGCAGTACCTTTGCTAATATTAATTTGATCCAATGAGGAACTAATTGAATTTCCAGACTGGATAAGTTGAGTAAATTTTTCGATAGGTCCCACATCTGCATCAACTTGGTTCATAGCATCGAGATACATTTCAAAGTGACTTTTTGGCTCTCCAGTCGCATCGATATCGCTTTCTTCTAGCCAGACTATCTGGTTAACAAATCTGGCTAGAGTTGGATTTGTTTTGGGTACCCATGGCAATTGAACAGATGTTAATCTAGCTTGGAGAAATTTTAAAAGGCTCATGAAATCCCAAACAGCAAAAACATGGTTTTCCATAAAAATCTTTATGTCTTCTATACTTTTCAAATTTTCATAAACTATATGGTTCTTTAGTTGTCTTTTTAAACTTTCAATCTCGGATTCTATGTAATTTATTCTTTTCATCCCCATTTACCTCATCATTTGGTGTATTATGTACAGTGAAACGTTTCGACTAAACTGATTATTGTATTTAGTGGGGTTTATATCTTATTTGAATCTGCGCATTCAATGGTACATTGAGAAAAAAGTTGAATTACCCCAGAAACTTGAAATTTTGTTAATTACTAGCTAAATTATTACTCAAGGTTTTTATTTTGTATCATCTGACTTTTTATTGCTATTTGATCAACATTAGTCAATAATAAAGTGAAATCTGGACATTAAGAGTAAGTTAGGAGAGCTGAATCATGGCAGAAAAATTGAGAATTACAGCTGTCGGTTGTGGTGGTGTTGGTTTGCGGCACCAGAAAGGTCATCTGGCATGCCCAGAAACAGAATTAGTTGCGGTCTGCGACATGGATGTTGAAAAAGCCGAACGAAGAGCCAAAGAATTGGGACTCGAACGTTGGTATCCATCCATCGAAGAAATGTTATCTAATGAAGAATGCGACGCAGTTGATGTCGTAACCGCTGATCATTTGCATTTTCAACCTGTGATGGAATGTTTGGAAGCTGGTAAACATGTACTGTGTGAAAAACCCTTGTCTCTGTCTTTAGATGAAGCTGAGCAAATGGTAGCGAAAGCCAAAGAGAAAGATGTTTATCTATCAATGGACTATAATCGCCGATTTGCTCCAGGGTACGCCAAGGCCAGACAGTGGTTTGATGCTGGAGAATGCGGGCGATTAGCATACATCGATAGGAAACTATCACAAGGTGGAATGTCCCACTCATGGAAGGGGGAGTATTATCTGCTTTACGAGTTACAAACTCATGCCATTGATCTGCTTCGCTGGTTTGGTGGTGAGATAGTTGCTGTTTGCGCTCAAATGGCTAGACCTCGACTAGACAGCGTTCCTGACGGTGAAACAGCATGTTATACCAGTATGGCGATTTCGCTTCGTTTTGCTGATAATGCAGTATCCTCTCTACTAGCAAGCTGGGATAGTGACTTCATACATCCCATCGAGAGAGTAGAGATTTGTGGTGATAAGGGGGAAATCGTTGTCGATAATGTTCTGAGTAAAGCAACCCTACTTCGGAGGGATGATCAGGTAGTGCAAGAATACCGGCCCTCTATCTTTCGTATGGAACAATTGGCTTTCGATGGAACGTTTGCACTTCGAATGGATGCTTGGGCCAAAGATTTGGTGGCGGGACGAGAGCCTCAACCAAGTGGTCGAGATGGCTTGCAAGCCATGAGGGTTATTGATTCCATCGTGCGATCATGGGAAGAAAAACGGGAAATTGAAGTCCCCATCGACTAAAGAAAAGAATTGACTATGGCAAGTAAACCTAATATTTTGTGGATTTCTCTAGAGGATACCAGTCCACGTTTTGGTTGTTATGGTGATAAAGTAGCTCGAACACCTCATCTAGATAAACTTTCTGATCAGAGTTGTCGATTTCCCAATGCTTTTTCAGTCGCTGGGGTGTGTGCACCTAGTCGATCAGCTATTATCACCGGCATGTATCCAACGGCTATTGGTACGCATCACATGCGAACGACGCATACTAATGAAGATGCACCTGATCTACCGACCCCCTATGCAGCCGTTCCTCCACCACATGTCAAGACCTTTACGGAGTATCTAAGAGCAGCGGGATATTTCTGTACCAATAACGCCAAAACTGACTATCAGTTCCCCGCACCCGTCACTGCTTGGGATGAATGCCATCGTGAGGCCCACTGGCGACATAGGGAAACAGAAGATCAGCCATTCTTCTCTGTTTTCAATCCTACAGGAACACACGAAAGTGGTATGTGGGAAAAAGACGACAGTCCGCAATTAAAAACTGATCCGGCGGCAGTTAAACTACCGCCTTATCTACCTGATACATCTAAATCTCGTCGAGCTTTAGCTAGACACTACGATAACCTCGAAGTTAGCGATCAAATCGTGGGTAATCTTCTGAAGCAATTGGATGAAGATGGACTGAGCGACAGCACGATCGTTATGATTTGGAGTGATCATGGAGAAGGTTTACCCCGTGCCAAACGCTGGCCTTATGATGCTGGTATTCGAATCCCGTTGATTGTTCGGTATCCTGGAGAACTTGAGCCTGGCAGTGTCTGTGAACAACTAGTCAGCCTAATCGACTTGGGACCAACAGTACTCTCTTTGGCTGGTGTGAAGTTGCCAACACATATGCACGGTCAACCTTTTTTGGGGTCAGATAAGGTTGAAAGGCAATATGCTTTTGCCACCAGAGACCGATACGACGAGTCATACGACATGGTAAGAGCAGTAAGAGATCAGCAATTCAAGTATATTCGAAATTATTACCCTGATAAAGAAAGACTAATTTGGGTGCCATATAGAAATCGGCACCCAATTATGCAAGAATTATGGCGACTCAAAGCCGAGGATAAACTAGAGGGCCATCAAAAAGTAATGTTCGAAAAACGACCACCGGAAGAACTTTACAACACAACTGACGATCCATACGAACTGAATAATTTGGCTCAGAATCCAGATTGTCTAGATCAACTCACTACAATGCGTCAGGCGATGGAGCAGTGGCAAGCTAACTATGATACGATGGGGCAGGTGCCTGAGAAAGTTATGGTTCGGCAGTGGTATCCAGATGGTATGCAACCGAGGACGGCTGAGCCAGTCATCATTCCAATTTCGCCTCATAGTGAGCAAAATCCAGGTCAATCAGCGGTGAAAGTTGGAGGGACCTACGACGCTCCGATTCTAGTCCAGCTAAATTGTTCTACGCAAGGAGCATCGATAGCCTACCAAGTTGGGAACAAAAGTACTCACTGGGATCTCTATACTGGTCCCATACGATTGACTTCAGGTGCCACTACTATCCGCACAAAAGCCATTCGTATTGGTTATCAAGAAAGCGGTGAGCAGACCGCTACTTTCACCATTTCGTGAGTGAAAGCTTAAACGAAATTATCAAAGCAGCTCTTCTAGGAGCATTACAAGGCTTGACAGAATTTCTGCCGGTTAGCAGTTCTGGCCACTTGGTACTCCTACACCACCTGTTGGGTTTCAGTCAAACGGCCATTTTTTTTGATGTTATGCTTCACTTAGGCACACTGGGAGCAGTCATAGTTGTTTACCGAAAATCAATTGTTGACCTAGTGAAAGCATCGGTTTCAGATACCCTAAAATCTTTGAGTACGAGACAAGTATCCTTGGCACAACGCATGGTCGGTCTGCTAATCATAGCAACGATTCCAACTGGGATTATCGGTCTTTTACTAAATGATCAAATGAATCATTTTTTTGATCAACCCAAAGCTGTGGCTCTAATGTTAATGGTAACTGCCTGCTTGTTGCAGTTGCCAAGGTTGCGAAGTCGAAAATCAGATCAGTTAAGTTGCCACGACGAATCGGAGCTACGAATTTGGCATGCTCTATTGATTGGAGTAGTACAAGGGTTAGCTGTTATACCAGGTATTTCGCGTTCCGGAGCTACCATTTCGACAGCTTTATTACTAGGTATTCGTCCGGCTTTGGCGGCTGAATTTTCCTTTCTGCTCTCAATCCCAGCTATTCTGGGGGCTGTTGTACTTAAAGTTAGCGACATTTCTGTCATTGGCTCTCCAGCAATCGTATTTGTGGGCATAAGCACATCGTTTTTTATCGGTGTTATAGCTCTTCGTTTACTGCTATCTTTAATTAATAGAGCCAGATTTTTTGTGTTTTCATACTACTGTTTATTAGTAGCAGCTCTCACTTTTTTCATCTGAGTTGTGTAAATAGAGGTAAATTAGTCTTGTTACTATTGTATTTATTCCTGCTATCGTCTAGTGTTGAAGCAGAAGAAGTCTCTAGTGCGTTGCTTGATAGTTCATTGGCAGAAATACGTTCCTCCTTTCAGTCAGAGCAGTTTCAGCTGGCCATTGAACAAGTTGACGCTCTTGATTCGCCTACAGAACATCACCAGTATTTGAAAGCCTTAGCTTACTTTTATAAGAAAGAATACAAATTTTCTCTGCAAGCCTGTGATCAGTTACTCGATAATTATCCTGACTCGGTTTGGCGATATAAAGTCACCTTTTTGAAAGCTAAAGCACATACTCGTTTGAGTGATTTTGCGGCGTCCGAGCGAATCTACCGATCCGAGTTGGAGCGGTTGCTTTCCAAACAGAGAAAAAATAAGATAGCACAAGTCTACGTCGATTTTGCTAAAAAGGCTATTGAGGTGCCAGAGGGCATTACTTCTGAGCAACCGACAACGGAAGACTACCGTCAAGCATATACTTTTTATCAGCAAGCGCTAGACGTAGATATTGATATCGATCTCAAAAGTGAAGTGATGTTCCAAATGGGACAAATGATGCAGTTGGCAACTGATTACGTCGCTGCTGAAAAATATTATAAAAAATTTTTAATTGCCTTTCCAGCCAATACGTTACTACCAAGTAAGGATCACTTTTTCATTGCTACTACCAACTTGGCCATCTGTCAAATTCATCAAGGTAAACGCTTGATAGCTCGTCAAAATTTGATAGAACTACTAAAGTCTTCATTAAAAAAATCCGAAAATGACAAAAACGAACTGGTTCAGATAGCCAGGTTTTTAATTGTTCGCACTCACTATTTACCGACAACAAAAAAAGAAAAATCATCTAGAAGCCAACAAGAGGTTGCATTAGGAATCGAAATTGCCGAACAATTTATTACCCAATATCGCAAGCAATTGCGATCAAGCCAACTGGCATTTGAAATTGGTCAAGCGTACCATTTAATTGGAAAAACTGAGAATGCGATTCTGGCTTATCAAAGTTTTTTAGATAATTTTAGTTTCTTGAATGCAAATGGATCAAAGACTATTTTACCGTTGACCAAACAGAATATTGAGTTAGACAACCTATGTATGCGAGCTAGATTTCAGCTGGGCCAACTCTATTTCGATCAGAATGAATTTTCTTTAGCTATTTCTAATTGGAACCGTTACCTAGTGGACTTTCCTAATGGACCTCAGTGGACACAGGTTCAACGACGTATTATTGATGCAGAGTTCCAGAATGGTATCCATTTGGTTGCTGCAGCAGCCTCAAGGCTTCAGGTTGAAACAGCTACAGAAGCAACCGAAATCAAATCTTATCAAAAAGGTTTGCAGTTGCTAGATCAATTCAAAAACCGGTACCCACTTGATGAGCGTGTTGCTAAAATCCTAGTATTGCAGGGGCAAATTTTTTTAAATCAACAGCAATTCCAATCAGCTATCTCTATTTGGGAGCAGTTGATTAGTAAATATCCAAAAACGGAAGCGAGTTCCTTTGCTTTATTCCAGATCGGCCAGATTTACCAAGATAAACTTAATCAGTTGTCAAAGGCTATTGAAACTTATAGTCTTGTTACTTGGGGAACTTGGAAGCCAAAAGCCCAGCAACAACTTCGGCAATTGACAGAAAAACAATTAGTACTAGCAACAGAGAAAGTCTTTCGATCGGGCCAAATAGTAACCGTCCAGATGAAGACCCGAAATATAGAACAGGTACTAGTAAGCGTATACAAACTGAATCCCGAAGCCTACTGGCGGAAAATGGGAACCTTAA
Source organism: uncultured bacterium (assembly GCA_964451145.1). GTDB lineage: Bacteria > Poribacteria > WGA-4E > WGA-4E > UBA9662 > TMED15. The sequence continues at coordinate 29,926 of CAYVHK010000013.1, forward strand.
AAGGCGTTGAGGAATTAGATTTGGCATTGATTCAGCCTAAGAAATCGTGGTCTCACCAAATTGACTCGTACCAAAAATATGCCTTGATTGATCAGCTAGTTAAAATCCCAATTGATCCGGCTGGTATTTATGCTGTTCACATCTCCGACGGTGAACTTGAATCAACGACATTAGTCATCCGCTCGGATCTGGAATTAATTGCCAAAACTACCCGAAAAGAAACTTTGGTTTTTGTGCAGAATCAACTCCAACAAAAAGCTGTTGTAGGGGCTAAAGTTTTGGTTCAACGCCAAAATAATAGTCTAAATAAAAATAATGCTTCGTCATCGGAAATAGCGGAAGTCTTGGTCGATCGAGGAATGACCGGTCAGGACGGAGTGTGTCGTATTAATACCGATAAAAATAAATCTATTAGTACAAATAGTATTCTGGTTATCCAAGAAGGTCATGTTGCCAGCGACCAATTTCACAATGATGATTTGAGTTGGCCAAGGAAATTGACAGCCAAAGGCTATATTTACACTGACCGATCGGCTTATCAACCAGGTCAGACAGTTTTTATTCGGGGAATTATCCGTGAAGCAGATGATAAATACGTGATTGTTCCAAATACCAAGTACCAGGTGTCAGTCATTGACGCCCAAGGAAGAGAAATTTATAACCAGATCGTAGAATTGACACAGTTTGGCACTTTTTCCTTATCAATGCCTTTGGATCCCACAGTCGTAGTTGGTGAATATCATATTGTGGTTGTTAAAGAAAAGAAATCCGACACACCCAAATTTGAAAATAGCAAATTAACATTTAACGGTCAGTTTCTAGTCCAACACTTTCAGCTGCCAACAATCCGGCTAGACTTTGATTTCAACCGAAATATCTACTTTCGAGGTGAAACAATCGAGGCTACGATTAGCGCAAAATATACATATGGACAGCCTTTATCACGAGCTAAAATTGCTTACTCCTTACCTAATGGACAAACGGTCACAAAAATTGCTGGCGTAAATGGTCAAATGAAAGTTTCATTTGATACTCACTTGTTAACTGAGACAAAATCTTATAATGATGCAGATGATATTAGACAGAGTACTTTGGTTTTCTCGGCTAATATGGCTAGCGAAAATGCCTATGCTACTGCTACTGTATTGCTAGCACCAGTGGGTTTCGAACTCACCGTACACCCTCTGGCAGAAGTTGTTTTGGCTGGAGAGACGGTTGAAATAGAAGTGAGTAGTCATAATCCGGACGGTAAACCTACCAGTCAAGCTATAAAACTTGATCTTTTTCGTTTAACAAAACCTATTGAGAATAATCTATTTAAACAACTCAGCTGGTTAAATCTACAACCACCGATTCAACCAGCTGAAGTTCAAGTCCTCACTATGAACCAGACTACATTAGCTCAAACCGGAAAAAGTTTGTTTCGTTTTCAGCTAGAAGAAGGTGGTAGTTATCGTCTACAGGCTACTGGTCGAGACCAGTTTAATCAACCGGTGATAGCATCAGGGGAAATCACTATTTCCGATCAATACGACGATGTTCGGTTGCGCATTTTTGCTGACTCCACACAAATCAAATTAGGGAAATCAGAAACTATTAACGTTCATTCTCGGTTAGCAGTAAGAAATGAGAAATTACCTTTGGCATTACTCACTTTTGAGGCAAATGAAATCATTAATTACCAAATTGTCCAGTTGAAGCCAGGTGAAAATTCGATAACCTTCCGCTCTGAGTCTGAGTATTTTCCTAACTTTTTCCTCACTGTTTCTGCGATCGAGGGTCGCCATCTGAGGACTACAAAGAAGGAATTTTCTGTCCAGAAAAATTTGCGCATCCAAATTAAACCGCTACACAAACTTGATAGTGATATGGACAAGAATGAAGGAGATTTGGGAACTTATCGACCGAATCAATCTGCTAAATTCGAAATTTTAACTACCAATCAATTAGGACAACCTGTATCTGCTGAATTATCGCTGTCGTTGACCGAGTCGCTGATGTGGGAAACATTCCCGAGTCCGCTGATAGAAATCGACCGTTTCTTCTATATGGATCGTCATCGTAAACACTCAATTCGAACTGTTTCCAGTTGTGGTTTTTCTTACAGGCCCGATACACAGACAATTGCCTTAGCGGTTCGTCAAGAAGCCGATCGATTGAAAGTAGAAGAAAAATTAATTCAAAATCGAAAAAAAAGTAGACAAGAATTAAGGGATAATTTGTCTAACACTAGTAACGATGACGAGATGGCTGAATCTGCTACGCCAATTTTGGCTCCTGACAAAAGTCAGACAGTTAAGCGGCAACTATTTCGAAAAATGACATCTCCTCTCGCAGAAAAAGCAAATATTCATATAAGTGTGTCTGGTCTCGACACTTTAAAAACAAACACATTAGCATTTACTCAAGATTTAGGTCATCGGCATATTCTTTACCATTTTTCAGACCAAATTTTTTGGACTCCGTCTATCCAAACCGACGATAATGGGCAAGCCGTTTTAACTCTTAACTTACCCAGCAAAAATACGCAGTGGGATGTGCGAGCAATCGGTTGTACGATAGATACGTTAGTTAGTCAAAACAAGTCAATCCTGAAGACCAAAAAAGAATTTTTTCTCCAAGCTAAATTACCGCGATTGTTAGTCGAAGGCGATCAAATTAAACCTGAAGTTAGTATCCATAATCTGACCGATTTTTCTGGCCCAGCTAATATTCAATTACAAATTGATCAAGGTGAAATTGAAGGAGCAAAATCAAGTGATTTACACACTTTTTCGCAATTAGTTGATTTAAAATCTAATTGCGTTAATAATTTCACATTACCAACAATCGAGGTTCTTATCCCACCTGATGGATCTGATGAAGAGTTGGCAATCAAAATTATAGTTGATTGTCAAAAGCAATCGGATGAAATTCGGATTCAAATCCCGATCCGCCCTTGGGGAATCCCCTATGTAGTAAACCAATCAGGTTGGTCAAAAAGTAATCAAACTCTTTTTCTAAAATTACCTACTGGTAAAAACTACACCAGCCCAAAATTGACTATTCAATTGGGTAAGCATGTCAACCGGCTAATTTATGATTTGGCAGCCGTTAATCAGCCAGTGTTTCTTCGGTCGCAGCAACTGCATATTATTCAGCCCAATCGTCGTGCTAATTTGCTGTCTGTAGCCTCCGCATTAAGGTATTTGCAACAAGTTGGAGGCTCACCAACTGATAACGTTCAATTGAGTAATAGCCTAGGAAAACTGTTATCTCGGCTAATTTCTAATCAAAGAGATGATGGCGGCTGGCACTGGGCTGTTTGGTCAGGTCGATCGGAGAAAATTTCTTCCAATAGTGATCCTCAGCTATCAGCTCGTTACCTTTGGGCTTTAACTCAAGTACGTCAAACTGGTATTTCTTTCAACAACCAAGTTATCGACCGAGCTATTCACTACCTAAGAAATGCATTACAAACAACCTTAAGTAATTCAACTCGACAGTCTGATGAACAGGCTGCAGTCCTACTACACGCTCTGACCGTTCCCGAAACAATACAGAATCAAGTCATTAACCAAACCGATTTTTCCATCGCTAACCGTCTTTATCGCAATCGAAATCGACTGAGTGATAGAGCTAGAGCCTATACTGCACTAGCTTTGGTTAACATGAACCGATTAGATATGGCTGATCAAGTCTTGTCTTTATTATCTCCACTACAAGATTCAATTAACTTGGAAACAGTAGCGATTAGTAGTCTTGCTCAGCAAAAGATTAACAGAAGTGGTCAAAGACTACTGATTGAGAAACAAATTCGCTTTTTACTATCTCATCAAGGTTCACCTAATTTTTGGTCCAATCAAGATATCATAGTCACGACATTATCTAATTATTTTGGCCAAACCCAATTTTCGGTTGAAGACTACCAACTGAAAATTTTGGTCAATGGCAAACAGCTTACTAATGAATTGAATCCAAAAAAATCATCGCTTGAAATCGTGGTGCCAACCGATCAATGGTTGAAAAATTCAGTTGATCAAGAATTGTCCTGCCAAGTTGAATTCCAGTTACAAGGCCGTGGCTCCTATACTTATTTAGTAAAACTAAGCGGATTTTCCGATCAGTTTTCAATCTTTAACCAACTAGAAGAACCCAACAAAGATTTTCGACTGATCAAAAAGTACCATTACCACCCTGAACTCACTTATCAGGGAAAGCCTATAGGAGCTGAAAGCACAGCTACTCTGAAGAATTTAGCCCTAGACCAACGTACAGAAGTACGAATTCAACTGCCAGTTAATTTAATGACTTTGTTCGGAAGCGATACTGAGGACTTTGTAATCGACGACTTTTTGCCAGCTGGTACGATTATGATCGAAAAAACATTGAAAGGTGATTTTATTCATGCCGAAGTGTTAGCGGGGCATGTGCGCTTTTATTTCTCCCCCAAGCAAAGATCTCTAAAGCGATCCGGTACATTCGATATCCGCTATCAGTTGGCTGGCTATCTCCAAGGTTCCTACCAAACTTTGCCTACAATACTTCATTCACTTGGTCAGCAAGACTTGAAAACTGCAGAGAGTTGGTCCAGTCAACCGATTATAGACAGCGGGAAAATAGTAATTACGGATAACGACACCTCCATAAGTAGAACTGATGCCACCGATTCAGTACCTCGAAAATTGGAACTACTGAATCAACGTGAACAATTTATTCTGTCCCAGCGCTACTTCAATGACAGAAAGTATTCGTCCGCATTTTTGTTGTTGTCTCGACTGCGTGATCGACATCCGAACCACAATACTACTGAGGTTGCTCGAATGCTAATGTGGATTTATACCGATACTACTTACCAGAACAAACAAAAAATAACGGATAATGGAATTACCAATAGCCAGCAGCTGGTTGAAGTCTTTGAAGTGCTACGAGAACGTCAACCAGACCTTTATGTACCACTAAACCGAGTTCAAGTTGTCGGTCATGCCTATCGTCGGATGGGGGAATTTGAGCGAGCTATGTTGGTCCATCAAGCTACCATTAATGCTAGTTTTAAACGCGACGTGAAAGTGTCTGGAGACATTGCCGATCGACAATTATTCGAAGATTCAATTCGTTTTGCCTCAGATTTATGGCTGGCATATCCTGATACACCTGTAACCACGAATGCTTATTTTGGTATTGCTCAGACGGTAGTCAATCAAGCCAGTAAAACGGAAATTGGATCAGCTTTTCTAAGGATGCAAGCTATTCATCGACTAGAGACATTCCGAACTCTTTATCCAATAAATCCACTAAGCGATGATGCAGCTTTGTCTCAAGTGAATCTTCTGCTAGACTTGGAGGACTATGAGAATGCCACTCGTTTGGCTCAACAGAGTGCGCAGATATTTGCTGATAGCCAATTCCTGAGTAGTTTTCAGTACATGCAGTCTTTGGCTGCTTTTTCTCAGAACAATTTTCAACAAGCTATCGAATACGCTATCCTCGTTGCCAATGGCAATAGTGAAAATAAAAATCTCGCTCAGTACATTTTAGGCCAAATTTTTCATGCCCGTAACCTGCCAGAAAAAGCGATTCAGTGGTATAAGCAAGTTGGGTCAATTTATCCTGATGCTAAAGAATCAATAGAGTATTTTCAACAACAGAAATTATCGATTCCAGAAGCTACCATTAGACAACCGAAAGCTAAAAAAATAATAGATTTAACCTATCGTAATATCGATAAAGTGCAAATTGAGATTTATCAGGTTGATTTGATGAAGCTATTTTTACGACAGAACAGTCTCAGTCAAATGAGCCAGATTCGGCTAGCTGGAGTCGAACCACAACTGAAAAAAGAAATCAAGTTGGATCATTCACAGCCATACATTGATCACAAACAACAGCTCGAGCTCAATTTGCCTGAAATTGGAGCTTATTTGATTATCTGTCGAGGTGACCAAATCAACACTTTAACTTCTGAGTTTACTAGTGGATTGCTGTTGGTTACCCCCCTAGAAATAGCTGTCCAAACAGTGGGTGATCGACTTAGATTGTACCTTAAAGATTCTGTTACTGGTCAATATCAGTCCAAAGTTCATCTAAAAGCTATTGGCTCTGATAGCCAGAAATTTGTTAGCGGTCAAACTGACATGCGTGGTGTGTTTTTAGTTGACGGTCTAATCGGAAGACCAACGGTAATTGCAAAGTCGAATATAGATGACTCGGGCGCAATAGCTTACGCCTTTTATCGAGGGAAAGACTCGATTGGTTCTATTCCAAAAAGGCAATCGTCACAAAAACAAATGGGTAGATCTCAGTCGACTAACTATCGCATGAATCTAAACCGTAGCCAAAAATCTATTCAACAATCGAATATCCAAAAATTTGAGCAACTCCGTCGCTCAGAAGAGCAAGGCATCAAAATGCAACATGCGTATTGATATCTAATAGATAAACAAAGGTAACCAGAAAATGATTATTATTGACGGCCACTTAGACTTATCTTGGAATGCGTTGCAAGGAAACCGTAATTTACTGCAGTCAGTGCAAGAAACTAGAAAAGCTGAGAAAAACAGCCAATCTACAACAACCGTCGCCTTACCAGAGATAAAAAAAGCTAATATAGCCATCGCTTTTTCTACCCTATTTGCACGATCGACTGGCACACCATCACCCTATGTAGATTACGGTTCGGTGGCTCAAGCCAGTGGTGTTGCTGAAGGACAATTGGGCTATTATCGGGCATTGGAGCGCGAAGGCCATATTACCATTATCGAGGAAATTGCTCTGTTGCAAACACATCTCCAAAAATGGAAAGAATGGGACGAAAAACGAACGGGCCCATCGCCACCGCTAGGATTAGTTATCAGCATGGAAGGTGCTGACCCTATTTTAAGAGCCGATCAACTGGAAGATTGGGTTAAAAAGGGGTTGAGGTTGATTGGTCTCTCTCACTACGGTATTGGTCGTTATGGTGGTGGTACTGGCACTGACGAAGGTTTGTCTTCTCTAGCACCGCCTCTTTTGAAAGAGATGTCTAAGTTAGGAGTCATTTTAGATTTAACCCACACGTCAGACACCGCTTTTTGGCAAGCATTAGAATATTATTCAGGCTTGGTCATTGCGAGCCACAACAACTGCCGGACTTTGGTTCCTAACCAAAGGCAATTCAGCGATCAACAGTTGAAAGCTATTTTTGAAAGGGATGGTGTAATTGGTACAGCTTTTGACGCATGGATGCTTGATCCTAATTGGAATCGAAAAAAACCTGATAATTCGACCGTAACATTAGAGACGGTTGCTAATCATATTGATCACGTTTGTCAACTAGCTGGTAACTCTCATCATGCTGCAATTGGAACTGATTTGGACGGTGGTTTTGGTAGAGAACAAAGTCCATCTGACATTGATAGTATCGCTGATCTGCCAAGGCTAATAGCCATTTTGGAACATCGTGGCTATTCTTCCATCGATATAGTATCCATCATGTATGGAAATTGGTATCGAATCTTAGAATCGGCTTGGAGGTAAGTGGACAAGCCGACGATCTTAGTTTTACCTCGACCATTCACCCATTCCATTTTGTCATCTTTGATTTTACTTATTGACCATGACTGCAGTACTAGTTAACTAAACTACGCCTTGAATACAAAAAGATGTGTTTGATTCTGCTAGCTCATCGGGTACACCCAACTTACCCTCTAATTCTACTGGCAAATCGAGATGAAGATCACGCTCGACCAACAGCAACGGCTCATTTTTGGTCTGATGAAAATGAAGTACTGGGAGGACGAGATTTGGTAGCTAATGGAACTTGGCTGGGAATAAATAAAACCGGACGTTGGTCAGCAATATCTAACCTTCGTTATTTGACTCCCCATCGGCCTGACTCAAAATCTCGTGGTCATTTAGTAAAAGAATTTCTAACAAGCCAAACATCAGTTGACACTTTCATTACGGAACAACAAAAAAACGGCCACCAATATAACGGATACAATTTGCTATTAGGTCAACTCACTTTACCCCAGTCAGAAGTAGTTTATTTGACTAACGTTCAATCTCAGGCCATCAATTTTTCGCCCGGCATTTACGGTGTCAGTAATCACATATTAGGTACCAATTGGTCTAAAGTGGTTGAAGGTAAGCGGCGATTAACAGCGATTATAGACCAAGAGCAAATAAAAGCAGAATTCTTACTAGATATCATGAAACAACCAGGAAATAACACTGAGTCAGCTATATTTGTAGCCAATAGCCACTATGGTACTCGATCTACAACTCTGATTTTAGTTGATCAACACGGTAATGTATTATTGATAGAGCGTACTTACCATTCGACCGACGGAGCAGACCCAGAAAAAGACTCGGATATCACATTCCAATTTCGAATTAACCTTAGATAAACTGATTGGAGTAACATATGCCTTTTATTTTGACCGATCAATTAAGACAGGTGGAATTGTTTCCACAAGCGGTAAGTGGTATTGTCACAGGTGAACAGATTATGCTGTCTTTTTTAGAAATGGCATCAGGTTGTATCATCCCAGAACATAGTCATCCTCACGAACAAGCTGGTTTAGTTTTGTCGGGTAAGTTGAGATTTCGCATTGGTAATGAAGAACGCATTGTCGGAGTAGGAGATGCGTTTCTAGTTCCTAAAAATTTGGTGCATAGTGGCGAAGTAATCGAGGGTCCCGTAAAAGTATTAGATGTTTTTGGCCCACCTCGCGAAGATTACCTCGAAGCGTATAATCGTCATAGCAAAACTTCCGACCAGACATTATGGCAAAGCTAAAATGACGATTATTCTAAACCGGTTTTAAAAGGCAGCCAACCATATTTTTCAAAAATATCAGCATGGTGGCTACGGCCAGTGCCACGTAGCCGCTCTATGTATTTCTGCCAGACTTTAGTTTTCTCGTTGGCATGGAGTGGTCCGTCTTCCTGAATAAATTCCCCAGAACAGATCACCTCTCAATGAGCGTTTCATTTGCTGAGACATCCATCGATCCATCAGTAGAAGACCATGGCCTAAGATTTCGGTCCTTTGTGCCGCAAGGTTAGCCGTTCCATGTGAATCATTGTCAATATCGAATAGCATATTCTCGGGAATTTCTTTTAGGCCCGTATGATAGGTACAAATCATGATCCAGTTATCCCACCTAACACTACGTTGGCAACTCCAAGCACCTTAGCTCAAAATGACAAAGTCTCTTCCCAGATTAGTTTTTTCGGATAAGTTAGCAGCAAAGATTTGACTACAACATTGGCTGATCAGCTCCTAGTAGGTCAGCCAATGTTGTAGTCAAATCGAGATTATAGTGAAAACTATCTCTTTCGCTACCAGCCACGTAATCTGTTATACCAGGCCAACGGACAATCAAAGGAATTCGATTAGTGATATAATCAGCGGTTTGATGGTCCCCCAAAATATTAAGTTCGCCTTGATTCTCACCATGATCAGCAGAAATGCTAATAGCTGTCTGATCATAAATACCCAAATCTTTTAAATCTTGAATTAATTTGCCCACAAAGTAATCGGCGTAATGAGAATACCAGTGTCGTACCCATCTAAATGAGATTTAGCGTCGTTTACTGTTTGAATATGACCAACACCCATGATCCAACGTGGTGGTAATTGAAAGTTATAACCAGGAACTTCAGTGACACTATGTGGACCAAAATTTGGTTTTTCTATTTGATCAGGTCAGCAACAATCCAGTTATTAATAGGTTCATTTTGAAAAGGATTACCATACGAAGCTGGGTGATCGTAGGGGATGTGTGGATCTCAGAAATAGAGATGAAAAAAACATTTGTCTTTTTTACCGTTGGTTTGTAGCCATTGTTGCGCTGGAGGATACATCTCATCTGCGTTTTCTAACCCACCAGCGGTCCGACTAGGGAGGCATGGTGTATCGGTAGCATAGAAATTTCGGAAGAGTATACCTTCTGCAGCAAGATTATCAATATTGGGCGACGTTTGGCGATGATATCCATAGCAAGAAAGATGGTCAGGTCGCATTGAATCAATGTCAATGTAAAGGATACGGATAAGAACCCCTTATCTAATTTTTCGTGATTTAAATTGCTTAAATATATATTCAACGTGGAGTATCAACTACACAGCGGAATCCATAGTCTCCACTGATGTTGGTGGGGAAGTTTCCGATACGATTACTAATTGCGAGATCAGTTTATTTGCTATACCAACTACCACCTATAAGTACACGCGCCTCTTCCTGCTTGTCATACCAATTCTGGCACCATTCCCAGACATTTCCCGCCATATCAAAGAGGCCATATCCATTAGGTACATAACTACCGACAGGTGCTGTCAAGGCATGTTTATCATTGACTCGGAGATCAGCCCAATTAGTCCGACCAGCTATTTCTTGCAAAATAGACTTAGCTTGTTTATCAGCATAGTTACAAAGTTTTCCGCTTGGTAACTGATCTCCCCAGGGGTAGCGCTTAGAATTCAGCCCACCCCGCGCTGCGTGTTCCCATTCAGTTTCGGTTGGCAATCGTTTGCCAGCCCATTGGCAGTAGGCTACAGCATCATGCCATGAAACGTAAATTATTGGATGCTGATCAGTTTCAGAGTATTGATATACATCGTCAAGCCGGCCAGAAAACTGATAGTTAGTGTTTTTCAAAAACTCTTTGAATTGAGCGACAGTGACTTCATTTTTATCCATGTAGAAAGGCCTACGTATAACCTTATGATTTGAAGACTGGGCTGGGATTAGTACCATCTCCGCACCATCCTTCTGCCAAGTAATTTTCTTAGCTTTAATGTGTCTCAGTTGAGTGATATTGTTAACCAGGATTTTTTGAGTGTCACCGGGTAGATTCAAACTACTCCAAACTATTAATGTAGCTAATAAAAAAATATCCACAGGTTCCCTGTTTTAAATTCACAGCTGATTTTAACACACATGATATATTCGTAGATCAAATTGTTTAGGCATATTCAAGGGATAATACTGTACGAGCGGGTCTGTTGAAAAATTTATAAACACAAATGAGAAAACAGCACTTTTACCAACAAACACAGGTAAAATAGTTATGATTTCAATAAGCAATATTCGAGTACAACTGGAAAATTAAGTGAGGCTTATAAGTCTCACTTAATTTTGTCGGTCATACTGAGTTACTTAGAGGGAATAGCTTTACTGAAATGAGACCAGAATTATTCAGGTTGAATACGATGAAAGGACAGGACAGTGATCGTCAGGGACCAATTCGAGGTAATGGGAGAAAACTACGGAATAGTATAAGATGGAGGATTTTAGTCTATGGAAGAATGGCCAATAGAAAAGTTACTGCCAAGCAATAGCCTATTTTACTTTTTTAAGGTTAGGAGATAAATACGAAATGAAGAAACCAAAAGAGGTAGGAAGATGTTTCGTTATGCTGGTTTGTAACTATATACAAAAGGAGTTATTTCTTTGATAAAACTTTGAAAAACGGACCAACGGTTTGGATCCAATCGTGTTGCTTATTCAATTCAGTAATCTGATTTTATGTATAAATTAAGTTTTTCGTTCTTAACCAGGCAAATCAGGTTCTAGGGTTGAAATCATTTTTGGGACCAGGATCTGACTGTCCACCTTGGCGTATACCATCCGCTGTCGTTAGAACGAGCTCTTTTTCAACCTTGCCTGGGTTACTCCCATGACACTGGTAACAATGTTTCGCCAGGATAGGGCGAATCTTGGTTTCGAATAACTTGACCTGTTTTTCGCTGATCTGCGCCGTTGCCGGAGAAAACCACACCTCCAAAAATAGACATGCTAGCAGAAATGCCCAATAGCTGTACTTCTTTGGTAAGATATTCTTTATCATTTTGACTCAATTAATTTTGTGGTGATTTTTGACACGGTAATAGATTTAACCCGTTTTTACATTTTCGATCCAGTTACTTTAGGACTGTTAGTTTAATTATCACTTCATTACTCACCGGTATAAACACAGATGATCTTTCAAATGCTAGGCGTGGCCGATTTCTTGCAACCAACAACTAGCAGGGTAGATGGAAAATTATTCAGATTGACTTCAAGCGAATCTTCATCCTCAACCTGCAAATCATGTTCTTCAACTTTGACCAGTTCACAACCAGCATCTATCACTGCTTGAACATGATCTGAAACCGTCCAATGGTATTCAAACGTTGGTAACCCTTCTTCTGACATATACTGATAAGGGCCTCGGTTTAAATAGCTGTGGCAGGGGAGATTTTCTTCGCCGTTGGAACCAGCCCACATTCGACGGATGGGATGATATTCACTCACTAAGAATACGCCACCAAATTTTAGTATACGAACTGCTTCAGAATAGTATTTCTCAATATCAGATACCCACACTGATACATGGCCACCAGTGTAAGTCAGATCGAAACTACTGCTGGCTAAGGCTGATAAATCTGTTACATCTGCCTGCAGAAACGATAACTGAAGACCAAGCTGACTGGCCCGATCAGCAGCAATATCAAGCCGACGTTGTGAAAGGTCCACGGAAGTGACCCGTCCCCCAAGACCCACTAAAGCAAAAGCGACCTCGTTGTCCCCGCTACCTAGAACACAAACCTCTTTCCCTTCAATATTGTTGACAAAAGGTATCTCAAGTGGGTTCAAAATCGAAAATGGATCCTGATGGGCCTTCCTCCATAGTCCACGGTGATCTTCTCTGTCCTTCCACCAGTTTGCGGAAGCATCCCAAAAAGATTGATTGGCTTGGTGTGGATTCATAGTGTTTTTCCAATATAGAAAATAATTTTAGCAGTAAGGAGTTACAAATACTTCAGGATACTACCATACCCACGCAGAAACAAATACGGGAAAAGCCATGTCCAAAAATCAGGTTGTACCCTTTCTCTGCATAGGATCTAAAGTCTTCTTCATATTGAGGTGAATTCTTACTTACAGTGTGGATGACTGTGGCTAGCAATTCTTTTTCGATTAATTGCAACCCAGCATATGCTAAAAAGTTCTAACTTCCATCATTGATATCTCCAGGGGTTAAAAGAGCTACCTTAAAGTCATTCGATTTTGCTCCAGAAATGAAAACTATACCTAGGATCAGGTGAAGTGTTACTAACCAAGGTATAAACTTTCTAAATTTAGCTTTTTCAGTCTCCATAATGTGCGTTTCCTATCTAAAAATATTAGGTTCTTACTGTTAATACAAGATAGTACATGTTATCTAGAAGAGGTTAGACAAATTTCTTCTATTTTTTTTCTTCTAGTTTTTGACTTGCTAATTGAAAAATTGAAGTGTTTCTAGGTAAACATAATCATTTACTAAAAATATAGATGCTCAATAGATTAAAATGGATAGCGAAAGGGGAAAGACTCTATAGTAGGACTTACAAGGAAAAAGGGTGCCAAAATGTGCGTATACCCGCCTCCCGTAGGGTCAACACCCTCGGTGTGGACTTTCTATAACTAGATCCATGGCAGTATATCTCACCTACTCTTCCACGGTAATTTTGACCTAGTCCCCTTCCGATTTATTTGTCCAAATCTACAAAGCCTGGACGTATGTTGGCAAAGAAGTTCCGCTGCACGCCACGCACACTCTCTCCTCCATCAACTACTATATTTGATCCCACACTAAAATTACCCGCATTTGAAGCCAGGAATATTGCGACTCCTGCCAAATTCTCTTTTTCTCCTACCCTTTTCCCTGGTATATAGGCTTTCATTTCTTTCCTGTGATCTCTGGCAATTGTATTTAAATCGGTAGGGAAATCTCCTGGTGAAATCGTATTTAATTGTATTCCTTCCCACGCCAAGCTATCCCCTAAGTGTTTACCTAATTGAATCACACCTGCTTTGCTGACCCCATAGGCAAAATTATAAAATGAATTTATCTTGCCGCAACCATCAATCGAAGCAATGTTAATCACATTTGTGGGCGTCTCTGGTGAAGATCCTACTCGAAGGAAAGGTAAGAACTTTTGTACCATAAAAAAAATTGTCTTAAGATTAAGGTTCATCACTGAATCCCAGTCTTCTTCTGTTATTTCGTCAACCGCTTTCCCTCCATCAGAAATACCCGCATTATTAACTAGTATGTCTAATTGTGATTCCTTTTCGCCAAATTGCTCAACCAATTTTCCAATGCCTGCTAGTGTCGATAAATCAGCTTGAATATACTCACAGGATCCTATTTTTGAAAGTTCAAGTTGCTTAGCCTGCAGCGCCTCTTCTTTTCTAGAAACGATGTAGACTTTTGCACCGTGGTGTAGGAACCCCTCTGCAATCATTGCACCTATTCCCATAGAACCACCAGTAACTAAAGCAATCTTATTATCAAGTGTGAAAATATCTTTCATTTTGACTCCTTTTATTCAACAAAATCGGTCTATTCTGATTTTATCAGAATTATCAATTTTAATAAAGATGAGTGAGGATCCGAACGGCTAAAAAATCGGTATGTTATCCAAATAACCAAAAATAGAAAAGATCTCCAGATTTATTAATCTAGCAAGATCTTTTTTAAAATAAATGTAGGTGGTAGGTTTTACTTTCGTAATCATCATCTTGTGGGCGTAGCATTGGTAGATAATTGAAAGATTTCAGGCCCCAAAAGAGGGTGAGCCAGAGGAGTTGACCCACCTTACAGGTAGAATGGATTTCAGAATATTCTGATCGGAAGATGGGAGTTATTTTTAGAATTGGAGAGAAGGTTAAGGGAACCCATGGGGGCAGGATCCGTACCCCACGAGTCAACATACCCAGTATCCGGTTTTACCACGGGTCCATGAGTCGATTATCTACGTCCACACTTGGTATTACCGACCCAAACAACCTTAATAAGTTTAGCTTAGATCTGTATTGATAGTTTTTCTTGACACTAATCTAGCTTTGGCTAATTACCCAATGTAACTGATCGAAGTAAGCATCACTGGCCTATACTTCACCTTCTTCTGTTTTCCCATCTTATTAGGCTACTTAATCTGTAGATGTACTTACCAGACACAATGGCGAGTCGTCATCAAAATAGATGTCGAGATGTCATTCCACCAGCAATTTTATAACCGTACCTCTGATTGGTTTTTATATCGAATCCATTTTTTAGTCTAAGTAGAATTCGATATTTGATGTGTTTTTATTTTTTAGTTAACAAAAATGCACAGTTCAGAGATAGTTTGACTAAGAAATGATAGAGACAAAACGAATACTTTAATTAATCATGTTTATTATTGGAATGACCTGTACCGTAATAACCCCACTTGGAATTGACTTTAATACCATTTCTTGTCAATAATCTTGATTTCTGCTAGATTAATATTGAGTCATTGGCAGATGCTCAAAAACACCCCAAAAATGAGTGCCTCAGCCAAAGGCATCAAGCTGAATATCGAGGCAAATGTTACGTTGAATAATCTAGGTTTAACTTTAAAGTTTGGCTAAAGACAGAAAGTGAAATCTGTTATCACCGTTGATAAAGCTGCAATCGGAACTGGAAATCAATAAATGATACAAATTAATTCAAATAATCAGCAATATTGGCAATACAAAGGTCAATCCATCCTGCTAATAGGTGGATCAGTTGAGGATAATCTATTTCAGATTCCTAATCTAAAGCAGCATTTGGACCTGCTACATTCGGTTGGTGGTAACTATGTTCGGTGCACTATGAGTTGTCGAGATGAAGGCGATGTTTGGCCGTTCAAGAAAGTTGGTGATTTTTACGATCTGAATCAATGGAATAAAACCTTCTGGCAACGATTCCAAACTTTCCTATCTTTGACAGACGAACGGGATATTGTGGTACAAATCGAAATTTGGGCTACTTTCGACTATTATCGCACCGAATGGGAACGAAATCCTTTCAATCCCCAAAATAATAATACCTACACAGCAGTTGAGACGAAACTACCGAAAATGGTAAATACCCATCCTACTGCTACCGAAAATAATTTTTTCTGGTCGATTCCTGCTGAAAATAATCAACCAATTGTGCTCAAATATCAGCGCCGATTTGTTGATCAAGTTTTGACCCATAC
>CAYVHK010000014.1:0-42528 GCA_964451145.1 uncultured bacterium
ACCCAATGCTTTTGATTACGTTGTTTTCAGTCTCTACATTGCCCTGTTTGGCTAATTTTTCGTGATTTTGGTTGGTTTAACTTGTTTCACCAGAGATTGCCTTATTAACTATCTAACAATGCAGATTGTTGCTTTCATCATTGCGGTGTCTGACGTGTTTATTTTTCTACGCACTTCGTCTTTCTCGCCGCTTCTGAAAATATTTTTTCCATTTACTTATAGTTGAAGTTTTTTCCGGCGATCTTGTTTAGAAAAATCAAATCAAAAAACGCCACCCGTTTGCCATATATTGGAAAAATGGGAATATAAGCTAAATAAATTGGGTTATCAAACCGATAAGAAAACGTTAGCAACGACTAACCAAATAAATAGCTAAGCCACAACACAAATTTAAGCACGCCAGCAAAAATTGAATGACTGGGCGGATGACAAATTTTAGATTGTGGCTTTTTTACTTCTCCGCAAAATCCAGCACGCAAATATCAGGTAGATTTCGGTAAAGTTGATCATGATCAAGACCGTAACCAACCACAAAGCGGTTATTAATCCCAAAACCAACATAATCAATTGACATTGGTTTCTGACGTCGAGATGGCTTATCCAACAAGGCACAGACTTTGAGGCTTAGAGGAGATAGACTTAACAAGTGATCATACAACATGGTAATTGATTGTCCTGTATCAATAATGTCTTCAATCACCAAAACATTGGACTTACTAATATCATCTAACCCACTTGACACAATTTTTACATTTCCACTTGATTCAGTTGCACCGCCGTAGCTGGCCAACTGAATAAACTGACAACTAAAAGGAAGTGAAATTTGTCTAATCAAATCAGCAAAAAAAACGACTCCTCCCTTCAAAACACAAACCAATACTAAGTCCTGACATTTTGCATAATCAGCACTTATCTGTAAACCAAGTTCCTTAACCCGTTTCTGAATTTTTTGACGATTAATGAATGGAATCAACTTCATGATCAATTTTGAGAATACGTTTAGTGGTTTCGGTTATGCAACCAATTTGGCTAGTTCGGTAACCAATAATCCACAGGATTTGTTGAGTTTGATCAATCAGAATTGGAATTTGATCTCTTAGATATTTAGGGACTTTTTGATCAATCATAAAATCCTTTACCTTTTTAGAACCATTAAGTCCAAAGGGCCAAAAACGGTCGCCCTCTTGCCGATTCCGAATGAACAATGGTAGTTCAAGTTGATCAAGATCAAATAATGCTGAAAATCGTCCGTCAGGCATAGATGAAATCTGCTTTTCAATAATTCGGCTAGTTAGGGTACCTGTTGGTATTTGATTAACTTCAGTTAACTGTAATTGATGTTCAAACGATTGTTTTTTATCAGATAAACGTTGCAAACTAAATTGATCATAACTCCGGCGAAATAAGATTTGAGATGGCAAGCGAAGTTCTGTGTTTGGTCGATTTCTTTTCAACAAGCCTATCATTGAACGAACATGAGAAAAATACAAACCTTTTTTATGCCCAACTAATTGAGTGTAGGCTAATCTTATTAACCGTCTTTGGAGAGCTGGATGTAAGCTTAGAAACAGTTGACGATCAAAATTGTGAAGACCAATCCGACATTTTTCGAGAGCACTCTGAGTTTCATGGTATAAAAAATCTTCGTCGGTCTGAAGTAAATTGGCCGTTTGTGCTAATGTATGGTGAATATTCGGATTGTAATGACTAACCAATTCGGGTAGAAGTTTGTGCCGAACCCGATTACGTAGAAACCGGCAGTCGTTGTTGGATTCGTCCTGACAGGCCACAATATTGTTTTTTGTCAGATATTCTGCAATTTCGGAACGTCGAAGACACAAGAGAGGGCGAATATAACGCCCTTCGCGTATTGGTAACATTCCGCCCAAACCGGTTCCACCAGCTCCACGTAATAATTTTAGTAAAACTGTCTCCGCTTGATCATCGATGTGATGTCCTAAAGCAATCTTATCAGCCTGAAGTCGATTAGCCACCCGATCTAAAAATTGGTAACGCCAGTGTCGCAAATTGGCTTCAAGAGAACTCGATTCAGTTGGTAATGAGGCTAGAAGTGGTAAACGCTCTACTGTATAAGGAAGACCAAGCAAATTGGCTTGTTGTATAACGGAATCGGCTTCGTTAACCGCATTCGGCCTTATACCATGATTAAAATGCGCAATGTGAAGATCAAGGGACAAAAACTCACGAAGATCGAATAAAAGGCGCAAAAGCACCAAAGAATCGGCTCCACCAGAAACGGCAATCACAACAGTTTCCTGAGAGCAAATTATATGATGATGATCAATGAAGCGATGGACAGTCTGCAGAAGTGGATCTGCCATGGGAAACGAAGTACCGGTGTCGAGACTTGAACTCGAAACCTTACGATTATGAGTCGTACGCTCTAACCAGTTGAGCTACACCGGCAAAAGAAAAGGGAGTTACTAATGAACTCCCTTAATTGTAATTGCAGGGGCAGGACTTGAACCTGCGACCTCCGGGTTATGAGCCCGACGAGCTACCAACTGCTCTACCCTGCGACAAGATCAACCTAACTTACTTGGATGGTGGGCGAGAAGGGACTTGAACCCTTACGATCGTTAAATGATCGACGGATTTTAAGTCCGTTGTGTCTACCAATTCCACCACTCGCCCAGCAAGCCGGAACTCAAATTCCGTTTAATTCCACTGGGAAATTGACAGGCCAAATTTTAAGATATGGGGGCTGGTCATGTCAAGTATTTTTTCTTTTTTTGAATAAGCGGTTTATCAACTTAGTGGTCTACATTGATACCAAATCATCTAAATAGAGTCGCTTACCACCCTGACGATGGGATTGGTTAGCTCCCAAAACAGCGGCTAAACTGTTTATGCTACTAGAAAAACTGCTTTTTAAGATTGTTTGGTCATTCTGTTGTACAGCAGAAATGAAAGTACGATTGATGATTTCATTGGAACTTAGCCCCGGTTTAATAGGTAAAATGTGTCTAGTATCCGGATGTTTATCATCAGAGTTAGTATAGTATGCTACAACATCGTTGTCCTCGAACTTGATGTGGCCACTAGACCACAAAATACTATTATAACTATCGGAATAAAAAACCCGACTGAGTCTGGACATTAGCAGATTACCAATAGCACCTGATTGAAAGCCGAAGGTTACTTGATATGCGTAAGGATTGTTCCCCCCAGCCAAAACGTCAACTGGATCTCGCTCAATATAATTAGCAGATACCCAATCAATGTCTCCCCCCCAATAGCGCATCAAATCAGTTTGGTGAATACCAGCCTCAACTACTGTGGAGCCAGACCACTCAAAATTAGCTGTCCACACCCGATTACTGGGGCCACCAAAATTTTCTGTAGGTGTGTGTTTGACGGAATGACCTTCAAAAGTGCTGTTATGAATCATAGTCATCATAACTAATCGTTTGTTTTGAAGAAAGTGGTGGATAGCTTGGTATCGTGGGTCGTAACGTTGCTGAAAACCGACAGTTGAAATCACATCGTTGCTAGTAATAGCACGCTCCATCTCCATGGCTTGGCTTAAGGATAAACTCATTGGTTTCTCGGCAAAAACGTGAATACCGGCATTCGCAGTTGCCACCACCTCATCCTGATGCAGACTTGGTGGTAAAGCAAAATAAACGGCATCAAGCTCGTTTTTTGCTAGCAATGATTCTAAAATCGAGAAAAAATCAGTTGATACGCGGATATCGTTGAGCGAAAAACCATTTACTTGCTGACCAATTTTTTGAATAGTTAAATTTGGAAGATAAGCATCGACTAGAGCTACAATACGAACCAAGCCCTCGGATTGAAGCTTCCATAACAAACTGAGATGTTGTAGACCCCTTTGCCCCAAACCTAAAATGGCTACTCGTACAGGGGGAGATTGCTTTGTTAATAACGTTTTTTTTATTATCATTTTTTCATTATAGTTAGACCTGTATCTCTTGACAAGACATATTAAACTGGAGTGAGAAAAAATCAAAATATGTTATCATCATCGCTCCATTAACAATTAGTAGTAAAGGAGATTAACCAATGCCGGATCAACTAGAAATTTTGCTGTGGCCTACGGGCCAGCCAACTGGTGCACAAGCCATTCCTGCTAACCAAATTGAAGAATTGAAAAACAAACAGACTAACGAACATCTTACTTTGGTTAATCAACCTGCATTGACATTTTACCCAGCTCCCCAAGAAAAAGCTAACGGCTGTTGTGTGGTTGTTTGTCCTGGTGGCGGCTACAATATTCTGGCCTGGCCCAAGGAAGGACTCGAATTGGCTGAGTGGTTTAATAGTCTGGGAATCACGGCTGTGGTACTTAAGTATCGTGTTCCACGTCGAAATCCTGAAAAACCACATTGGGAACCACTACAGGATGGACAACGAGCGATGCGCTTAGTCCGACAGAACGCAAGCCAATGGAATATTGATCCCAACCGCATCGGCCTGCTCGGTTTTTCTGCTGGAGGACACCTTGCTCTGATGGTGGCTACTCAACATCATATGAATAGTTACAGTTCGATTGATTGTGCAGACACCCTCAGTTCCCGTCCCGATTTTTTATGTCCTATCTACGCAGCTTATCTCGGTCCTAATTACCGAGATGATATAGCTGAACTTGGTGATTTGATAAAAATTGAATCTGATATGCCGCCAACCTTCATGGCTGTCACGTTGGATGATGATTATCGAGGAGTACAAGCTGGATTGCTGATGAGTGAATTCAAACGTGTAAATGTTACCGCAGAAGCTCATATCTATGCTGTTGGTGGACATGGGTATGGTATTCGCCCTTCGAATAATCCAGTCTCAACTTGGCATTGGCGATTGAAAGAATGGATGCAAGCACAAGGATTTCTGCAAGCACCCACTGACTAAATCTCAAACGACACTCAAAACAAAAAATGTCAATCCGTATTCGTTGGTTCACGATTGTCTTGATTGTCATTTTAGTGCCGGTCAACTGCTGGTGGGTAACGGCTTCACTGGTCTATGCAGGCTCTAGCCCGACCCAAATTTCACTCTACTTTAACGCCATCTTCTCTCTACTGGTCTTAATTCTAATTAATACTCTACTGGCTTGGTTACGACCAAAGCGACCAATTTTCAATCGGGCCGAGTTACTGGCGATCTATACCTGTATTTCAGTCAGTTCAGGGTTAGCTGGTGTCGATAGAATGATGGTGTTGGTACCGTTAATTGGACATGCCCACTGGTTTGCCAACCCCGAAAATGATTGGGTCAGCTTGTTTCACCGTTACATTCCCTCTTGGCTGTCAGTTAGTAATAAGCATGTTTTAAAAGGATACTATCAAGGTTTTTCCACTTTTTACAACCTACCCAATTTATCGACTTGGATCCCAGTGATATTTTGGTGGAGTTTGTTTTTACTCGTCCTACATCTTGTAATGTTATGTATCAATATCATTCTTCGTAAACAATGGGTTGAGTTAGAACGACTAGGCTATCCTATTATTCAACTGCCAATGGAGATGAGCGACCGTTGGTTTTTTAGATCGAGTTGGATGTGGACGGGGTTGAGTTGTGGATTAACTATCAACCTGATTAACGGACTTAACTTCTTATTCCCTCATGTACCAAGTTTGGGTGGCAAACTGTACGACCTGAGTCTGGTGTTCACCGAACGACCTTGGAATGCCATCGGTTGGAGTCCACTGGCTGTCTTTCCTTTTGGTGTTGGTTTATCGTTTTTTATCCCTTTAGATTTGTCTTTTTCGTGTTGGTTTTTTTGGTTGATTTGGCGATTCGAACGTCTATTGGGTGCAATCATGGGGTGGAAGAATTTGCCCCGTTTTCCTTATGAGCCGGAGCAATCACATGGTGCTTATCTCGGTTTGTGTATTTTTGCCTTGTGGATGAGTCGCCATCACTTGAAAAAAGTACTCCAGTATTGCTTTAGAACACGTCCGTTTTCCGCCAGCCCGCAGAATCAACTCAGTTTGTCTTACCAGATGGCTGTTGGTGGTTTGGCTGCTGGTGGGATCTTTATTATCATGTTCTGTTTGCAAATGCAGATGTCGCTCGGAATTGTCGTTCTATTCTTTGCCATTTGGTTCGCCATTGGAGTTGCCATTACCCGTCTGCGGGCCGAACTAGGGTCGCCGGTCCACGACCTCCACTTCATTGGACCAGACGAAATTTTGCCCAGTATGGTGGGTGTCCATCGCATTGGACCGACCAATTTGGTTGGTTTCTCGTATCTCTATGTTTTGAACCGAGCACATCGTTCTCACGCCATGCCACATCAACTAGAAGGGTTCAAAATTGCTGAGGTGGTGGGAACACCTCTAGGGCGTTTGACAATCTTGATGTTTTTGTCCTCATTGTTAGGTGTGGTTGCATCTTTTATTGCTTTTTTGACTACTTCTTATAAAATTGGGTCTGACGAGTGGTTCGCTAATGAATCTTTTAGACGCTTAGAAAATTGGCTAACCGCGATGCCTTCTCCCGATTTTCCGGCGGTCGTTTTTGTCATTTTGGGATTTGGGGGGACCATTTTATTATCGATGTTGAGAATGCGGTTTTTGTGGTGGAATTTGCATCCTGTTGGCTATGCTATCTCCGGCAGTTGGGCGATCAACCCGATGATCGGCTCTATTTTCGTGGGTTGGTTACTAAAGTGGATTGTGCTAAAGTATGGGGGAAGACGCTGGCATCATGCTGTCATTCCGCTATTTTTGGGAGTTATCTTGGGCGAATTTTTAGGCGGAACACTGTGGAGCATATTGGGAATTGCCCTGAAAAAA
The DNA here is from genome assembly GCA_964451145.1 of uncultured bacterium. Classification (GTDB taxonomy): domain Bacteria; phylum Poribacteria; class WGA-4E; order WGA-4E; family UBA9662; genus TMED15. The sequence goes on from CAYVHK010000014.1 coordinate 6,780, forward strand.
TCAATGTACCGATTTCAATTTTAGTTTGAAATATCTGCTCTACTTCTCAATTCTGTGTTACGTCTTGATATGGGGTAGCAGGATTGGTTTATGTATGCCAAATACGTCACTAGTCACTTTTACCGACGTAACTGAACCCGCAGGTCTCGACTTCAAACATCAAAGTGCCCAAAGCCACTACAAACGTATTTTTGAAACGATGGGGTCCGGTGCTTGTTTTTTAGACTACAATAATGACAATTTTCTGGATATATATATAATTCAAGGTGGGAACCCAGATAATCCAAACCAAAATTTTGCCAACCAACTTTACCAAAACAACACCGACGGCACTTTTACCAACGTTACTTCGCAATCCGGTCTCGGAGACAAAGGCTGTGGCATGGGAGTTGCCGTTGGGGATTACAATAACGATGGGTGGACTGATGTCTATGTTACTAACTTCGGAACTAATGTTTTATACCAAAACCAAGGGGACGGCACCTTTGAAAATGTAACCAAATATGCACAAGTTGGCAACGATAACTGGGGCTGTGGCTGTGCTTTTTTCGACTACGATTTGGATGGGGACCTTGATCTCTATGTGGTCAATTATGTGATCTACGATTTGTCAGCGGAAAGTTGTACTGATCCAAAAACAGGCCAAGTTGAATATTGCCATCCTCGCACTTTTCGGCCGGCTAAAGACGTTCTGTATGGTAACAACGGAGATGGTACTTTCACTAATGTCAGCAAATCAACGGGAGCTTATGCTTCAATTCCCTGTCGAGGTTTGGGTGTGGCGGTGGCTGATGTTGATCATAATGGCTATCCTGACCTTTACGTAGCTAATGATACCGATCATAATTTTTTCTACCTTAATCGAAAAGGAAAATTTCGTGATATCGCCTTCACGTCTGGAACAGCTTTAAATAAAGAAGGTGTACGTGAAGGTGGAATGGGAGTCGATATTGCTGATTATAATGGTGATGGTTGGCCTGATATTTTTGTGACTAATACCGAAACCAATACCTTATACCGTAGTCATGGCGATGGTACTTTCACAGATATTAGTGATGAAAGTGGTTTGGGCGGTATTACCAACGAATTAGTTGGTTTCGGAACACAATTCTTCGATTATGATAACGACGGTGACCTAGATATTTTTGTTACCAATGGTGAAGTCCAAGACAAAGTTGATCCTCAAACAGGCCAGTCAATTTATTCACAGAGAGACCAACTTTACCAAAATAATATCGATAACACTTACACAGAGGTTTCAGCGGATTCTGGCAACTATTTTTCCCGTCAGTATGTCGGTCGAGGGACTGCATTCGGTGATTACGATAACGACGGTGATACAGACTTGTTGATAACAAACTGTAATCAAAAGCCAGTTTTATTAAGAAATGATGGAGGTAATCACAATAATTGGTTGTCAATTAAACTGGTTGGGCAGAAAAGTAACCGATCAGCTATCGGAACACGTCTTATTTTGACTAGTGGCGAACGAACACAATTGGTCGAAATTAAAAGTACGGCCAGTTACTTGTCATCTCATGACCGAAGGGTTATTTTTGGACTAGGTCAAAGTCAGAAAGTGAACAAAATCGACATTTTCTGGCCAAGTGGTATTCGACAAACACTAACAAACTTGTCTGTTAATCAATTACTCAGAATTGTAGAATCAATGGAGAAGTAAAATGATCCATGTTAGAAAAATTGTGTCGGTTTTACTATTTTCTCAATTTCTGCTATCAATACTGGCTAAATCGCCACAGGAACAAGTTAGTCTTCTAATTAAGCAATTAAGTCACGAAGAACCTTCTACTAGAATCAGAGCGGTGAAACAACTAGCCGAATTCGGTCCTCAAGCCCACCCGGCAGTCTATCCACTCATCACAGCTTTGCAGGATCCATCAACTGTCGTTCGCCGAAATGTCGCTTTAGCATTAGGCAAAATCGGGGTTGGGGCTGGTGAATCAATATCTGCATTAACTCAACTATTAGAAGATCGAGACTGGACCGTAAGGGCAAACGCAGCTTTCGCTTTAGGTAGTATGGGTGAGGCTGCGGCCTCTGCAGTACCCACATTAATTCACTTAGTTGATGATGTAAACTGGGAAGTTTGTGCTAATGCGATAAAGTCCCTAGGGCAAATAGGCTCAGCGGCTCATTCCGCCATTCCAGTATTAAACCGAGCTTTACGTAGTGAAAATGAGATAATGCGCAACAACACCGCCTTAGCTTTGGCGGAAATTGGATCAGCAGCTGTTCCTACACTGGTAGAAGCCCTAACAGATAAAGATAAATTAGTACGTCGATCAGCAGTCTTTTCTCTGAGTCGTATCAGTCAACTTCCTCTGACTGCCATTCAAGCTTTAAAAGTAAGATTAAACGATCCAGAGGAAAGTGTTCGATTATCGGCAGCGGTGGTATTGGCCTTGGTTGATCCTCTCAATCGAAAACTCACATTACCTATTATTAAACAATCTTGCACTAGCAAAGATGAATTCACCAGTCATTTTGCTACTTACAGCTTAAAACGTATACAAAAACAGGATGCCTTAATAGCACAACAGGTTGATATATCTATCCAGAAACTGCAACACCAACATGCGGACTACCGCTATCAAGGGGCTATCACTTTAGCCCAAATCGGACCGGAAATTGGTACATTGACTGAAAATGTTGTAGCTGTGCTAATCACTAAAATGAAGGATAAAGATCAAAAAGTACGCTCGGCAGTTAGAAAAGCATTGAAAGAAATTGGTACATCAAAAGCACTAAAAGTTTTGGATCAAGAATCTCCAGCTCAAAACAAATAAGCTACACTCCCGCCTATTTTTTGGGCAGGCATCTGCTCGTTTTTTGGACAAAATTAAAGCATATAGTCTAAATCCTGTTTCTCAAATTCAGTTCCCAATAAGAAATTTAACATAACTTGATCTTGGCACCTCTCTTGCTTATAGTAGATTAGAATCGGTTTTCTGCTAAATTAACTGAGCTATATTATTTGAAGGAGCAATGTACCAATGAGTTCGCCATTCAAAGAAAAGACAATTTTGCAAATCTTGTCATTCACACTAGCCCTGCTTTTCATAAGTTTGTCTACATCGACTCTATCGGTTGCTTACGCCGATGGGCACCAATCAGTAAAAGTAGGTGTTCTACACTCGTTAAGTGGAACCATGGCGATTTCTGAGACCTCTCTCAGAGATGTCGTATTAATGGCAGTCGAGGAAATTAATAATGCTGGCGGAGTTCTGGGCAAAAAAATTGAACCAGTTGTTGTCGATCCCGCATCTGACTGGCCCTTATTTGCTGAGAAAGCCAAGCAGTTACTGACCGAAGATCAGGTTGCTGCAACCTTTGGTTGTTGGACCTCCGTCAGCCGGAAATCCTGTTTGCCAGTCTTTGAGGAACACAACGGCCTACTATTCTACCCAGTCCAGTATGAAGGTGAGGAACAATCCCTGAACGTTTTCTATACCGCAGCCTCACCCAACCAACAGTTGGTTCCAGCGGCCGAATACATGATTCAAGAAATGGGAATGGAAAAATTCTATCTTCTCGGTACAGATTATGTTTTTCCGCGTACTGCTAATAAAGTACTGAAAGCCTATTTGAAAGCGCAAGGCGTATCTGATGAAAATATCCGTGAGGAATATACACCTTTCCACCATCAGGATTACCAAACCATCGTATCAAAAGTGAAAGAATTTGCAGCGGATGGGAATGCTTGCATTTTATCAACTATCAACGGCGACAGTAATGTTCCCTTCTACAAAGAATTTGCTAATCAAGGACTAACTTCAGATGACTGCCCAATTATGGCTTTTTCGGTGGCTGAGGATGAACTGAGAGCCATGGATGTTCCACCTCTCATTGGCCATTTAGCCGCATGGAATTACTTCCAAAGCATTGACACTCCAGAAAATGGAGCTTTTGTTGATGCATTCAAAGCCTATTGTGAAAAATCAGGCTTGCCTGGAGGGAAAGAACGTGTTACCGACGATCCGATTGAAGCTGCATACTTTGGTGTTTATGTTTGGAAAGCTGCAGTCGAGAAGGCTGGATCTTTCGAAGTAGACAAAGTTCGAAATGCTGTTTATGGTTTGGAATTCGATGCTCCAGGCGGAAAAAAGAAAATGCATGAATCCAATCAACATACACTGAAACCGGTCTATATCGGTGAGATTTTGGCTGATGGTCAGTTTGATATTGTAGCTGCAGTTAACGATGGTGATTTGGTCGTTCCGGATTCCTACAGCAGTTACTTATGGCCGGATGGCAATTACCCAAAGCCAACCCCGGAAGCCAAATATAATGAGCTTCGCGCCACCTGTTGTAATTGGCCTACTTGTTGCAAAAGTGGAGATCATGATCATGATCATTAAATTGTAACTTCTTACAATAAAACGGATGGGTCTATTACCCATCCGTTTTCCCTCGTAGAAAATCGCAACACCTAATAATCGATTAAGTGTTGCGATTTTCTGCCTTTTCGTTGTCACTTTTTTGTGTTAATGTGATGTAGGGAGAGACATCGTATTATGATTATTGACCTTTATTCATGATTTTTTCATGGCCACTAGGAGTAACAGAAAATGAAAGATATTAAAATGATCAGGATGACTTTACTGATTACTTGCTTGTTATTTTTATCGACGGTATCTTTTGCTGAAGAATCAGTCTTAGATTCAGGTGACACTGCGTGGATGCTGGTGTCAGCTGCCTTGGTTTTGTTTATGACCATACCTGGATTAGCCTTGTTCTACGGTGGTTTGGTCCGTAGTAAAAATATTTTATCCGTATTAATGCAGTGTTTTGCTTTGACTGGTTTGATCACTATTTTATGGGTTTTCTTCGGCTATAGCCTAGCTTTTGATACTACTGGCATGGTTGCTGGCACAACCAATTTCAATTCCTTTGTAGGCGGTTTTGGTAAAGCGTTCCTGAAAGGAATTGGTGCTGATACGATGAGTGGTACTATTCCAGAAACTGTTCTTATTATGTTCCAGCTAACCTTTGCTATTATTACTCCAGCATTGATCGCTGGAGCTTTTGCAGAGCGAATGAAGTTCTCAGCCATGCTACTTTTCTCAGCTATTTGGTCTTTGGTTGTTTATGCACCACTTTGTCACATGGCCTGGTCTGGTGATGGCTCATTTTTCGGCGATGTTCTGGGAGCACTTGACTTTGCTGGAGGAACAGTTGTTCATGTCAATGCTGGTATTGCCGCTTTAGTCGCAGCTCTTTTAATTGGTGAGCGAATTGGTTACCCTAAGACACCTATGCCACCACACAGCTTGACCTTAACGGTAGTTGGTGCTGCAATGTTGTGGGTTGGCTGGTTTGGTTTTAACGCTGGAAGTGCATTGGCCGCCGATGGTGCCGCTGGAATGGCAATGCTTGTAACACAGGTTTCAACTGCTACTGCCGCTCTCGCCTGGATGGCTGTTGAATGGGTCAAGCACGGGAAACCAAGCGTATTAGGAATTGTGACGGGTGCAGTTGCTGGTTTGGTTGCAATTACTCCCGCTTCTGGGAGTGTGGGACCAATGGGAGCAATTGTCGTTGGCTTTATTTCTGGTGTTGTTTGTTTTTGGGGATCTACTAGCCTAAAACAAACTCTTGGCTATGATGATTCACTGGATGCTTTCGGTGTCCATGGTATCGGTGGTGTAGTTGGTTGCATTTTGACCGGCATCTTTGTTTCTTCAGACTTTGGTGGTCAAGGGCTAGCTGACGGTGTAACCATTGGCCAACAGGTTGGGGCGCAATGCCTCAGCTTGGTGGTTACTATTGTCTTCTCAGGTGTTTTATCCTTCATTATTCTAAAAATCGTCGATGGTATTGTTGGTCTGAGAGTAGACGAAAATGAAGAACAAGAAGGCCTAGATTTAGCTCTTCACGACGAACGCGGATACAACCTGTAAAAGCGAAAAAATGCAATTTGGCCGTTGGAAAATAGGTTTTTAGTACATCCTTTCTAGCGGTCAATTTCGTTTCATTTTTCTATGGCAAACTCTATTAAACAAAAATCTAAAGCCTTTACCAAGTTATTTCTTATCTTATCGCTCAGTTTTTTGTTCTTTTTGTTCGATCAAATGGCAAGTGCAGATATTGCCCCCTCCGATTTGCAAAAGACTTTACTGAAATTGAGCGATAAAAAAACTGCAGTTCGTAAATCTGCCATTGCCGATCTGGCCCGCTACCATCACTTTGGTTTATTAGACTTGATAGATGCATTCAAGCGACGACAGCTCTATATTTGGACAGAACCAGAAAAAGGAGGACCTCAGTTAGTTTTGTGTGATCTCATAGAAAACGATAAGACTTATCCAAAAGACCCATTAACACAAAAAAGACTTGAAAAATCAAGCGGTCAGCAATTCCAAATTCCAGTATCCGTCTTAAGACAGATTCGGCCTTCCCGAGCCGAGCGAGGGTTAGCTGAAAATGTCAAGTCGCTATTTAAGCTTTCATCGCTTGATCCAGAAAAGAAATTGTCGGGAATTAAAAAATGTGGCGAAGCTAAAACAATCAGAGGATTGGGTCCATTAACTGATCTCGCTTTAGTAAAATTAGACCAAATTGCTCAGGAGGAGTTTAGTAAATCTTCTAACAAAATGCGTCGGCTAGCACAAGAAAGTGCTTTACTGATCCGAATTACCCAAACCCCAACGGAAATGAGATTGGCTCATATACGATTGGTAACAAACCTTGGTAATACCAAAAGTCAACGCTCCTTGAAATTCCTGCAAAAATCTCTCGCTCGGTTAAAAACAAACCAAAAATTAGACGAAGAAATCCATCGTGCCTACCAAACTGCAATAGCTAAAATTAATACATATCAGAATTTCATTTCCTTATTCAGCAGTCTATTTCAAGGCATTTCATTAGGTTCTGTCTTGATTTTAATGGCTCTCGGTTTGGCCATCACTTTCGGTTTAATGGGCGTCATCAACATGGCACACGGGGAGTTGATGATGATCGGTGCTTATACGACTTATATGATACAACAATTTTTCAAGCATTCTCCAGGAACACCGAATGATATCTATTTCCTATTTGCACTACCATCTTCATTTTTGGTAGCAGCTGGAGTGGGTTTTCTGATGGAGTATTTTGTCGTTCGCCATCTATACAAACGACCATTGGAATCATTACTGGCTACGTGGGGAATCGGTCTGATTCTGATTCAGTTAATACGCTTGCGGTTTGGGGACAATATTGGAGTAAATGCCCCTAGTTGGGGACGTGGTGGTATTGAGATTATACAAGACCTAATTTTTCCTTATGGTCGTTGCTTTATTATTACTATCTGTATTTTATCTGTTGCTGGTATCTACTATCTGATGCGTTACACGCAAATTGGTTTGATGATGCGGGCTACTATGCAAAACCGGGAAATGGCAAGCGGCTTAGGCGTTAACACTGGTTTTGTGGATCGTTGTACCTTTGCCTTTGGTTCTGGTATCGCAGGTGTAGCCGGGTATGCTTGGACTCTGATCGGTGGTGTAACACCGAATATGGGCCAAACCAATTTTATTGTAGACTCATTTTTAGTTGTGGTGACTGGTGGTGTAGGAGAGATTGTAGGCGTAATTTGTGCGGGGATTGGCATCGGCAGTTTAACTAAAATTATTGAACCGACAACTGGTACTATTTGGGCTAAAATTTTACTTTTGGTAGCAGTGGTTATTTTTATTCAGTTCAAACCGTCAGGCCTATTCGCTCCCAAAGGACGGTTAGCTGATGATTAATCCAGATCGCCTAAAACGAAATTTGCCCCTTATTCTCTGGCTATTTTTAGGGTTAATCATTATCCCAATTTTGTATTTTTTCGGGCTTATGTCAATTGGTACTGTCAATAAACTAGGTCGGTACTTAACCTTCGCTCTAGTTGCTATTGGCCTAGATCTAATTTGGGGTTATGCTGGAATCTTGAGTTTGTGTCAAGCCTTGTTTTTTTGTTTGGGTGGATATGCAATGGGTATGTACTTGGCGCATCACGGTGGTCCGGAAGGTATCATCGACCGAACTGGCTGGAAGTTGCCAGCTTGTCTATTTGTTGTTTATCCTTATAAGGTGGGAGAAGTACCAGGAGAAGCAATGGTACCTTGGTTTTGGAAGCCATTTTGGTCTTTGTCTTCCACTATGTTTTTGGGTTTATTAATGCCAGGTTTAGTCGCCTTCATTATTGGCTACTTTGGCTTTCGTAGCCGGGTCCGAGGCGTTTATTTTGCTATTTTGACTCAGGCTATTACAGTTGCTGCCCAAAACTTCTTTACCATGAATAACATGAAATTTTGTGGCACTAATGGTCTAACTCGTTTTGAGCGAATTTGCCTGACGAGGCATGAGCATGGCGTCGGTATCTGTCAACAAACGGATTTGAGTTTTCAATTATCATCTGACCATGTCCAATTTAGTCTTTACTTACTAACGGCAATATCTATTTTCGCCATCTATATTTTATATCGTTACGTGATTAACAGCCGATTGGGACGAGTTTTGGTAGCTGTTCGGGATGCAGAAAGTACACTTCGTTTTTCTGGCTACAAACCTTATACATACAAACTATTTGCTTTTGTCCTAGCTGCAGTGACAGCAGCATTGGGTGGTCTGTTGTATGTACCACAAATGAAAATCATTACACCTTATAATATGGGGGCCGAGCGCTCCATTTTGATCGTTATTTTCGTAGCTGTTGGAGGGCGAAATAGTCTGTCAGGAGCCTTAGTTGGTACATTGGCTGTCAACTTTCTATATGATTTTTTAACCTCTTTTAACCAGCCAATTCCTCTGACAAGTCTAATATTTCCAGGCGGACTGACTTTCGCAAAAACTTGGCCGATTGTGTTAGGTTTGTTATTTTTAGCAGTGGTTCTAGGTTATCCTGATGGCCTTGTCAAACTGCCCAATTACTTGTGGGGAAAAGTTAGGGGAACATCAAATCCGGCTGGAACGCAAACGACCATTAATTAAAGTTTAAAACAATGAAACTAGACCTGATTGCTTGTTAAATATGTCGACTGATGATACCCGTTTGTCAGAATATCTGGAGTATAACCCCAGAGATAGCCGTTTTTCAGCTGAAAAGTATATCCTATTTCTACACCAAATCACGGCTGTCTTTGATGGTTTCAAGGCCGTCGACATTGCCGCTTTAGGCATCGAACATAATGAACTTCGAGTGGTCATAGGCCCTAATGGAGCAGGCAAAACAACTATGTGCGACCTAATAAGTGGAAAAACTCGGCCGACCAGTGGTACGGTTCATTTTGAAGGTCAAAATATCACTGAAATTAGCGAAACAGAAATTGCACTTATGGGGATTGGTCGTAAGTTTCAAACTCCAACCGTATTCGACAGCTTGACTACCTACCAAAATATGGAATTGGCTTTGCCTGGCAACCAAAACTGGCTAGCCAACTTGTATAGCAAAGTTACTCCTGAGGAAAATGATCGAATTTTATCAATTTTGAAACGAGTTGGCTTGCAAGATGAACTGAAGACCGAAGCTAAATACCTAAGCCATGGTCAACGCCAGTGGTTGGCCATCAGTACTCTAGTCTTATCTAGTCCTAAATTGTTGTTGGTCGATGAGCCAGCAGCTGGATTAACTGATGCGGAGACTGAATTAACAGCAGAATTGTTGTTAGAATTGAAAGGGGACCATACGTTGATAGTTATTGAACATGATATGGACTTTGTCCGACAACTAGATTCTCCCGTCACCATGCTTCACGAAGGAAAAATTATGGCCGAAGGTACATTGACTGAACTTCAACAAAATGAGGGCGTCATTGAAGCCTACTTAGGCCGATAACTGGTTATTATGCTCTCGGTAGAAAACCTTTCTTTCTCTTACGGTGAAGTTCAAGCTCTTCGTAATATATCCTTGAGAGTACCTACTGCTACCATTGTCAGTGTTATGGGGAGAAATGGTGTTGGAAAAACAACATTGATGAAAAATATCGTTGGTACACTTAAATCAAGCGGCGGATCAGTCCATCTAGACGGTCAACCGATTCAAAAGTTAATGGCACATCAGCGTGTATTGGCTGGTATTGGCTACGTACCACAAGGTAGAATGATTTTCCCTAAATTGACGGTACATGAAAACTTACAAATTGCCCTTGCTGGAAGTCATAACAAAGTAATCCCTGCCCAAATTTTTGATTTGTTTCCGATACTAGACGCGATGAACAATCGAATGGGTGGCGATTTGTCTGGTGGCCAACAACAACAATTGGCGATCGGTAGAGCTTTAGTTACTAATCCAAAAATTCTAATTTTAGATGAACCAACCGAAGGAATCCAACCTAATATTATTCAACAAATAGGACAAGTCTTATTACAGTTAGTGCAAGAAAAAGGATTGACTGTCCTAATCGTAGAGCAGTACCTCGAATTTGTTCGTGAATTTTGCCAAGGATTTTACGTTATGAATCGAGGTGAGGTAGTAGCGGACGGGGTAACCAGCGATCTCAATCAACAAATCATCCAGCAATATCTGAGTGTCTGAGGAAATAAGTTCGGTATAACCCATGAAATCGACGGTGGGTCGGCATGGAATTCTTGATTATGCTTTTGGTGAAAATATCAGATCTGGTCGGAGTGAAACGGTAATTCACCGGCGATTTTCTTGTGTTCCACTCCAAATTCTCAAGCCAAGATATACTGTTAACGGTGAGGTTGTCCTCTATTTATTGAGTCCAACTGGTGGCGTAGTACAAGGTGATCAATATGACCTAAAACTAGACTTAGATACAAATTCGCAAGTGATTTTTACCACACAAGCAGCAACTAAGGCATATGCAATGCCAAGTGATGTGGCAAAGCAGACTTTATTTTTGAAGGTTGGAACAAATGCTCGTTTGGAATATTTGCCCGATCCGCTGATTTTGTTTCGTTCCTCTAGATTCAGTCAAATTACTGAAGTCGAAATTGCACCCGGCGGTGTATTAGCATTTCAAGATATTGTTTTACCTGGGCGTATTGCGCGACAAGAAGATTTTGCTTTCACCAATTTTTCCTCTATTCTTAGAGTTCGGGACCAACACGGCCTTTTATTGTACGATCCAACCAAAATATTGCTTACTTCAAGCAATCAACAAACACATCTAGATTTTCACCAGCTAGGCCTTTTAGAGGATTTCAAATGTTGGGGTAGTTTTTATGTGTTTGGTGATCTTGATTTTGAAGGCTTAACCATACAGTCGGATTTGGGTAAGCAATCCATTTTGGAAAGGATTCAGTCTGTAATCGAGTCGATTTGCAAACTTAATTATGCGAAGAATCAACATTTAGCAATTGGAGGGATTACTCAGTTAAAAAGAAACGGATTAGCTGTTCGCATGATGGCCCAAAGTACTCAGTTGATACAGTCCACATTTAGTTGTATTTGGGGGGAATTAAAACAAAAATTACTTAAAATTAGCCCCGTAGATCTACGAAAATTCTAATTCCTGAAATAGCTTTTTCATTAACGCTAAAGGAGAACCAATGAACCTGACCCCTCGCGAACAAGAAAAATTGATGATTTACGTGGCCGCGCAACTAGCCAGAAGCCGTCAGGCTCGTGGTTTAAAACTGAACTATCCAGAAGCAGTTGCGATTATTACAGCTGAGATTTTAGAAGGTATTCGTGACGGAAAAACTGTGGCGGAGCTAATGAGTTTTGGGACAACGATTTTGACAAATGATGATGTAATGGAAGGTGTAGCTGAGATGATTAACGAAGTCCAAGTTGAAGGTACCTTTCCTGATGGTACCAAACTAGTTACGATTCATCATCCAATTACTCTAACTTCGGAAACAAAAAATCATAAATAACGGGATTTATCTTTTCGATAGGAGGATGCGTTTGACTTCCTGTCGTGCTTCTAATAGAGACTGTAGTTGTTGAAAATTATTGGCTAGAATTAGCGTTTCTGTAATCATGAAAGTGGAAACCATACTGATCCGTCTTTTGGAACTCTTAACTGCCAATTGAAAAGAGCCAATTGGCGGAATCAACAAATGCTGATCTTCTGGTGTTTGGGCCATTTGAAACGATTTAGCGAGGTTGATTTTGCAAGTTTGCTGCACATTTATTGTCGTTGGTAATGAGATGGGCGAAGTTCGTTTGTGACTTTTCAAAAGTTGGTCGTATTTTAATGGCAAACAAGGTAGCTCTAGCAAGAATTGATGTCCAAGTCCAATTAGGTGTTTTGGGCGTCGCCAGTTTACTATCAGTCGACTTTCGTAAGAATTAACCGGTAAAAACCTGAGTTGGCTAATCTCTATTTCATCGGTTAATTCCAACAAGTCCCTAAAAAAAAATTCAGTTTTAGAGCCATTTTGATTAGGAGCATGTTGGCGAACTATTGTATTGAAATGACCGAAAAATCGAATTTCTTGATTGACAATTATTGTTTGATTTTCCTCTACTTGTACAGATGTTGTAATGATTTGCTGATTGTTATGTTGAAGAGGAGTTTTATCGAAGTGATAAAGAGGCTGATTTACGAAAGGGGTTTCATTTGCGTCTGGATTGATGATCATGACCCAACGGTTTTGGTCGGAGACTGGTAATTGGTCAAATGGTTGACCACTAGCCGTTGGATCTAAAAATAAGAAATTATCTCCTCGCATTTTTACCGCTAAGATCATATGATTAAAATAAGCTAACGATGGCACCTTTCTATTAACATACCGAGACTTACCAGCTGATATAAGAACGGGATAAGATGGAATGTCCACCTCAGCTAACATTGTACTCAGCAGAGTTGATTTGTCTTTGCAGTCACCGTGTTTTTCTTGAAAGATACGCGGAGATGGGTGTGGTTTTATAGCCCATATTCCCAACTCAATTCCAACATAACTAATCTCGTTAGTAACGAAATTGTATAGTCTGCGAATTTTCTCCTTCTTACTAAAAGCGCCAGAGGTTAATTCTTGCACTTTATTTTGAATCTGACTATTAGTCTGATCTTGCTCTCTAATTAGAGTCGAATACCATTCAACCAATGGCTGCCAAGAAGGAATAGTCGAGACGGCAATGGAATAGGCCAAATCTTTCTTATCTGGCATAAATGGCTCATAGGTCAAAGCAGGTAAATCTTCGAGCTTAAATTGATAAGTAGTTGTGTAACTAGATGTATTGATTTTAGGTTGGACAAGCAAATTGGGCTTTTGTCCTCTACCAGAATAAAATTGGTAATGCAATTGTTTTTGGTAAGGTAGGCTAATAGTTAATTCATAATGATTAACTCTAACATGTTCCTGTACGTAAATTTGTCGCCAGAACTCCCCTTCTAATAGGTGGCCTCTATTTTTTCTAGTGTAGAAATAGTCAATCACACAACCTTTTTCCATCTGTGGCAGTTCAAATTGCACCAGTCTAGCATCTACAAACATACCAGCTTCAATCGTTCCTGGTGGCATCAAACCCTTTTTAATACTACTAGGATCCAAATCGATAATTCGACCACAGGTCAAAACCGTGCGGCCGTAGGAAATCTCAATATCATCGTTTCCTCGTGTGTACGGAATCGAAACTTGTCCTAGTTGATAATCGTGTTCGGTCATAATCCGAATTGTCCGACGTACATTATGCGTGTAACTAGAATCTTCGTTGATGTTAAAGGTGTCTTGACTCCATATTACCGAGGACGAGATTTCTGGCTGTTCGGCTAAAGTGCGAAGTTGATTCAAGCTAAAAGGTGCAGAGATGATATTCCGTTGTGCTTCTTTCGTCAGTTCGACAATTGGTTGTCCCAAATAAATTTGATCCAGTCCAACGCCTTTAATTTGTGGATGTGCGGTTTGAACTGAACCATCTTGTTTATACCAGTTCTGAATATCAATTTGGGCTTCATTCATTATGCCTAACAATGATTGTGCCGGATTCTTGCGGAATTGGTTGAGCAGAATTTGGCCAAAACCAGAACTAGCATTTCCTTCTTTACTAGAACAAGAAGTTATGACAATGGTATCTCGATGAGGCAAAAGTGGTATCATCTGGCCACTATAAGGAAAATCGAAGAACAGTATTTTCGTTTTGCTTCGAATTTGGCGAATCATGTTAGCATACTCTTGTGCGAACAAGTCTCGACCTGGAAGATTAAACTTCAGACGACTACCGGATTGATTCGCATGTCCTAACATTAATAAAATAAATCGGTCATTGGGGGTGGCAGAAATATAGATAGTATGAAAGGCCGAGATAACATTTTCGGCGGTTGATTTGTCTGTTACTGTTTTCTCAGCAGATTGTTCAAATAGAAAGGTGACTTGATCAGGATTGAGGTCGTAGGTAAGAGTCAGAAGTTCATAAAATTGGAAACTCGTTTTCCAAAATCGATCATAGTATGATTTCTCACCGGCAACTCCCCCAACAATCAACACATAGTCCTTAGCTTTACCAACTGACAGAATAGAAAAGCATAAGAATAAGACAACAAAAATTAAACGCTGAGACCGCACCAGACTGGACTCTGATTAATCAGATGGATTTTCTCGATTATGTCCAAGCCCATGTTCAGTTAGAACATGCGTTCCAACAGTACCATCAGTAATACAGAAAATAGAAGGGAACTTATCTACCCATCCATCATTGGCACTAGGGCAGAACTGGCGCGAATTACCTTCAATTGCTGTAATCCCTTTAACGCGAGCAGCAATACCAGCTGAATGAAGAAAAGAAGCCCCAGGACATGTTAAGTCTTGGACGGCTAAAAACATACCATACTCTTGGGCTGTCGCCCCCATCAGTAAAGCTTGTGTCTGTCCTTTGCATGCCTTGAGAGCTACTCCTGAATAACCTTGCTCTCTTGCTAATAAAAAAGTTTCGAGGTCAGTTAGGGATTCATCAATAACAACAGGTTTGATTGCTGAAGCCTTGTGCATTTTATTTCCAGGATGAGATTTCAGATCTCTGTCTGTTGGTTGCTCTATGTACGCTAATCGCTCAAATGCCAGGCCTTTCCCTTCTCGAATTTTCTGCAAAAATTCCAACAAATATTCAACATCATCACAAGTTTCGTTGAAATCCGCAGAATAATACCAGTTAGTCAGACCTCGCTTAGTCTGTGTTTCTGCCGTTACTTGGTCAATAGATAATAAGCGGTCAACATCCCAGTCCAAGTCTTGTCCATTAAGTTTGACCTTTAGGTGGGTTAGCCCATCAGCTTGAATCCATTCGGGAAGGGTTTCAGGGTGCCCATCGTTTAATGGTTCGATGATATCAGAATCTGTCAAAGGGTCTAATGCTCCAACTAGATGATACAATGGCATATGAGATTGAGGAACAGCAGAGACATATTGATCCAAATACTTGCCTTTAAATATTTCTGGTTGAAGTTGATCGCTGGCAACTCCTGCTTTCCCGGAATTGAGATAGTGGGATAGATCGTAGCTCACAAATTCTGCCGACAATCCATTATAGCTGTTGATACCATTAGCTCGGCCGAAGGCATCGTGGATCGCGGCTTCGATAGGGCTTGTTGTCACAGCAGTACATAATTTGGGGATCGGTATCGAAAGTTCCATCTGATCGGAAATCTGTGTCGCTAATTGAAGGAAAATAGGTTCTAGGGCCTCTGAGTGATCCAATGGATGAGCAGTTAATTGATGATCGTTGATTTTTGTCGCGGATTCTTCCGCAAGTTGTTTCATTGCCTCCAAACTTTGGTCAAATGGTACATAGCGAGGTGGGAATGCCCATACATTTCCTAGTGGCATTGAACCAAAACCATAGCCGATTTTATGATCTCTAGTTTCAACAACCAGTTTTACATTGAACAAAACACAGTGATTAGTCGGTACACCGCCAAATTTGAGGGGGGTACGGTATTGGTGTTGTTCAAAATCGAAGCAGACTTCTCGGATGCGAATGTCTGTTGCTCGGCCCATAGTTGCACTCCTAACAGATTATTAGTTGGTGAGACAAATCGATAGATTATACTCTCAATGGTAAAAAAATCAAGAAATAGCTTATCGCCAAAACAAAAGTTTAAATCCGGTACAAACAACAATCAACAAAATCACCATAGAAAAAACGGAGCTAGAAACCCGTCGGTTGAGATAAACACCAAGACCAGTTCCAAACAACAGCGCAGGTAATAATGGAAACAAACGATTGATTACTGATAAATCCAAGACATCAAGTCTAAGATAGACTGGAATTTTACACAAATTAATTAGAAAATAAAAAGCAGTAGTCGTAGCAACGAAGGTGCGGTTGGGCAATTTTTGTGGTAAAAGGTACATGGTAGTTACTGTTCCACCAATATGGGCTAGTGTAGAGATGAAACCAGTTACAAAACCAGCAATTGTGCCGTGCCAAACTTTTGGACGAAACTGACTAGTTGAATGTCCGAATTGGCGACGGTAAACTTGGAACAGTGCAAAACCAACAGCAGCAACACCGATAGTATTCTTGAGATGATCATCCGATACGATATCTAACAGAAAATAGCCACCACCAATGCCAATCAGTGCACCGGGTGCAAGAACTGACAAATTAGGTTTATCCCATTTTCGCCAGTAAAAATAGAGTGAAACTATATCGCAAGCAAATAGTAATGGAAGCATTAGACCAATAGTCTCTTTGGCTGGCAATATCAATAGCAAAATTGGTCCAACTACGATACCAGTTCCTCCTCCAAAACCAGCCTTGGACAAACCAATCAAAAGAGCCGATAAATGAAGCAAACTTGATTTTATCATCTTTGATGAACAAGCGGATTCAAAATTTCGGCCTTAATTTGGCACTCGCGGTATTCATCCCAACTACGGGAATCCCAGACGATACCGCTACCAATACCATATTCTGCCTGGCCGTCCCAGATAACTGCTGTCCGAATAGCAACGTTAAATTCAGCCCGCAACCCCAAATTACTATCGGGTTGAATAATGCCCACTGCTCCAGTATAAATTCCTCGTGGGTTGGGTTCGATCGTATTAATAATCGCAGTCGTTCGTGGTTTAGGTGCACCAGTTATCGAAGCACAAGGAAAAATGGCTGTAACAATTTCGGTCACAGTAGCAGTTGTTTGAGCGGTAACAGTCGAAGTCATTTGCCAAACAGTCGGATATCTTTCAATATCGAAAAGTCGCTTAGTTATTACACTACCGAAGGTCGCAATTTGCCCCAAATCGTTCCGGACCATATCAACAATCATGATATTTTCGGCTTGATCTTTGGTGGATCTTCGAAGAATTTCAGCTAGTTGTAAATCAGTCTGATCATCAGTGTTTCTCTGACGTGTACCTTTCATTGGGCGCATGGTAACTAGTCCATTTGCATAAGAAAAAAAAAGTTCTGGTGAAGCCGAACAAATAGCATATTGGTCCGACTGAATAAAGATGGATCGCTCCACCAATTGAGTTCGTAGAAGTTGATGAAACAGCGACAGCGGACGGCCGGTAAATGGTGTTTGCAACCGATGAGTATAGTTAACTTGATAGGTAGCACCTTTAACAATCAAGTTTTTTATTTGTTTTATTCGATACTGGTATTCACTAAAATTAACAGTCGGTTGCCATTTCAACTCACGCAAATCATCGGCCCAATTTTTGGGTGGAGAAGGAGGTGATGTAGATCGTTTTGGTGAATTGAACAAGCCAAAAGACAGTAGGGGTAATGGCGATTGGCTCAGGTTGATGCTGTGTGTGGATAGCGCAGAATCAAAACCAGAAGCCGATTCATATCCAATAAAACCAATCGCATAGCAGCGGTCAACCAAAACTCGTTTTTCTATTTGGTTTAATTTAGCAATGACTTGATCTACGTTCGAAGTTTGAATAACTTCTACTGGTTGGGAAAAATCGAGCCAATTACCATTAGAGTGAAGAATGACTTGGTTCATGGTTGGATGGACGCTTAGTTCCACTCAAAAAAAAATCTACTTCCGACCATGACTGAAGACAGATTACAAGGCCAGAATGGATATTTGGAAGGTAGTGCTGACCTGATTTTATCTCGATCGACGGTATTTTAAAATGGGCTAATGCCTGACGAACCATTCGATTATTGCCAATTAACAAACCGATGTCAGCCGTACAAATTGCTAATAGATCGGTAATTGAGTCACCAATGTAAGCTGTTTTTCCGTAGGTTTCCATCATCCATTTGATCCGTTTTTGTTTGTGTTGGGCCGAAGTAACCTTGAGTTGAATTTCGCCTGTCGTGGTAGCCGGTTTTTGATTGTCAAAAAGCAAATCGTTGGCTGTCACTCTATCGCATAAACCTTCCATCGCTCCAATGATTAGGTCAGTAGACCAATTAGCCGATAGAATTTCGATTCGTACTGAGTTTGCTCGCAACTTTGCCAATACTTGTTCTGCTAATGGTTTTTTCGGTGTTTGTTGCCCTAATTGGCGAAGTTGTATTTTTTTTAATCCTATCAAAAACCTTTGTGAAATAACTTTTCTTAGTGCTGCCATTTCAACGGTATCATGATAATGAATAGTAAAATCTTCTAATGAAGAAAAATTACAAAAAAATGAGTTAATATCCACTGAACAATGTGCCTGATACCATTGAGACAAAGCGAGCCAATCTCTCAGCCGATTGTGCAATTGGTCAGATTGTGCAATCGCCAAACGAACTAGCGGATTAATAGTATCTTTTTTTGTGATAGTTTCATCAAAGTCAGTCGCAAGAGCAGAAATAACATATTTATTCAACTGAAACTATCCTTTAGTTTCAACTTGAGATATTAGGCTGAGTCATTTCGGAAGGGACAACCGCTTGATCAAATTCTTGTTCAGTCAAGAGTTTCTTAGACACCACAACTTCTTTCAGTGTTTGACCTGTTTTGTGGGCTGTTTTGGCTACTTCTGCTGCTTCATCATAACCGATGTGAGGGGCTAACGCAGTAACCAACATTAAAGAGTCGTTCAGATATTGGTTAATTTGATGTAGATTTGGTTCAATACCAGCCACGCAATTTTGAGCAAAAGAATCACAGGTGTCGCCTAATAGGCGAATTGATTGTAAAATGTTGAAAGCCATGACAGGCATGTAAACATTTAACTCAAAATTGCCTGATGCACCGGCTACCGTAATCGTTGCATCATTACCTATAACTTGCGAGCAAACCATGGTCAAAGCTTGACACTGAGTTGGATTGACCTTTCCTGGCATAATAGAGGATCCAGGTTCATTGGCCGGTAAAACAATTTCACCAATACCACAACGAGGGCCTGAACCAAGCCAACGAATATCGTTGGCAATTTTGTTCAAAGCACAAGCCAATGTTTTTAAGGAGCCACTGGCTTCAACCAATGCATCTCTTGCCCCTAGCGTCGCAAATTTATTTGGTGCTGAAACAAATTTCTGTCCTGTTTTTTCAGCCATTGCTTGGACAGCCAATTCCGAATATTTAGGATGAGTATTCAAACCAGTACCGACAGCAGTGCCGCCAATTGGCAATTCACACAAATGGGGTAGTGCATGATCAATTGCTCGGAGAGCATTGTTCAATTGTTGGACATAACCTGAAAATTCTTGGCCCAGTGTCAGGGGGGTTGCGTCTTGTAGGTGAGTACGACCAATTTTGACAATCTTAGCAAATGCAATGGATTTATCAGAAAGTGAATCTCTCAGCTTTTTTACCATCGGTTGTAAGTGATGAACAATACGGTCCACCACGGCCAAATGAATAGCTGTCGGAAAAGAGTCATTGGTCGATTGTGATTTATTGACGTGGTCATTGGGATGAATAGGGGTTTTGCTTCCTAGCTTTCCACCTAATATTTCAATAGACCGGTTCGCAATTACTTCATTGACGTTCATGTTAGTTTGTGTGCCACTACCTGTTTGCCAAACTACCAATGGAAAATGGTCATCTAAACTACCATCAATGACTTCTTGCGTAGCTTTTTGAATAACTTGGGCTTCATCAGAAGTCAACAAACCTAATTCTCTGTTAACTTTGGCTACCGATTGCTTAACAACACCCAAAGACCAAATCATTTCTCTAGGAAACCGTTCACCACCGATCTTAAAATTTTGCAATGAACGTTGGGTTTGCGCCCCCCAGTAACGATCAGCTGGAACTTCAATCTGGCCCATGCTATCTTGTTCAATTCTAAATTCCGTTTCCATCAGTCATAAACTCCTTATCCATTGATAAGATTGATTAGTTTCATGTTTTATTAGTTCAATCAATGGCTGATTTTCTATTATAAAAACAAAGGAACAGCCGAAAATTATAGCACTTGATCTTGGTGCCTACAAGGTTCGTTCACAAGTCTCACGAGTTTCAATTGTCGTTTTTTTCAAAGGAAACAGATTTTGGTATGGACAGCAAAAAGTAGATTGAATCAGTACGCCGACTAAAAACGGTGGGATAATACAAGCAAATATTTACTAAAAAACAACACATTGCTAAAAATTCGGGTTAATTCTAGAGATGCTCCCAAATTAATTTGACTAATTATTCTTGTCCAGATCAAATGGATGTAGGTTATTTTTCCGAGAAAAGTCTAGCTAGACTAATATTCTGATTTCATAACGTAATGAGTGGGCTGATCAGATATATCTTTATACCTTTATCGTTAAGTGGACTTGACAGAAAGGGTAAAAATCCGATTTTCAGTTAGCTTAGCCGTTATTTAGAATAATTCATCTTCATCAATTGGCTGATTTTCTTGTTCTGGAGAAGATAAAATTTCCAACTTCCGTTGGGCTAGCCGACCGGCTTGAGAATCCGGCGAAAGTTGAACAACTTTCTGGTAGTCGGCTATAGCTGCGTCTTTTTGTCGAATACGATGATAGAGCATAGCCCGAAAGTAGTAAGCATTAGTATAACTATCATCGAACTCAATCGCCTGACTAAAATCGGCGATGGCCTTATCATAGCTATTGAGTTCAAAGTGAGCGTTTCCTCTTAGCACATAGGACTGTGGCTGGTTTGGGTCAAGTTTAATAGACTTTGTCGCATCTTGAACCGCTTCTTCTAATTGTCCCTCAATTTTATAAATATTACCACGCAATAAGTAAGCATCGGCATCAGTGGAGTTAAGCTGAATGGCAGTGTCAAAATCTTGCAAGGCTCGACGATTTTTCTTAAGCCGTCGCTGGATTCCAGCTCGCAAAATATAAGCTCGGGGGTCGTCTGGTTTTAGATTGATAGCTTTAGTCAAATCGGCCAATGCTAATTCAAAATCTCCCATTTCTTTGTAAGCTTGTGCTCGTTTATAGTATCGCAAAGGGTTATGTGGTAGCTTAGCAATTTCCTGACTACACTCTTCAATGATCCGTTTCCAATAGTCCTGAACACCTTGTGTTGTTACCCGATTTCCTGTCATAGTAGCTCCCTTTTTTATGGCACAAAGAAATCGAAGTGTTGCCAACAAGCATAATCAGGTTGGTCTACACCATAGGTCTTTGCCGTGATACCTAACTTAACGTTCGGATGTCGTTGGCGGATATACATAGAAAATTCAAATAACCAATTGTATGTCAGAAATATCGACTCTGATGGGGCCGCATGACCATGCCTGATGTTAGCACAACCTTTTAGCTCATTGTTATCCTTTTCAAATATTGGACCAGATAGGATTAGCAAACTTACCGGATAATGGCTCAAAAGATCATCTACAGCTTTTCGAAAAAAACGACCATATCCGCTCAACAGGCAATAAATAGGCCGATCTGATTTAGTAACTGAAGAATGAAGCCAATCTGGTTGGTCTAGAAATTGCTCGTCTACAGTAGCCTCAGGTTACCTATTAGCTTTTGGTTTTGACATATGAGGATCCGACAACTGTTCTAATAGAACAGAAGTTACTTCATTTTCAAAATCCAGAATCTGATAATTAGCCAAATCTTCAGCATCTGAGTAAGAGAGGGAGAATTTGGTTGCTGAATTATCGATAGACTGACCAAACCAAAATGACACGGCAGGTATAACAACCGATTGGTTTGGCCAAACAGTAATAATCACGGGTACTTGAGAGTCAAAGGTTTTGATGCCAGCAGATACCGAATCTTGTTTTTCGTACAAGTCAATAGCTTTAAAAGGCCCAGGAGCTTGGTTAACTATTGAAACTAGTCTATTCACTGGACTAATCGTGGGTGAGATTTCCAGGTATTGACCGTAATGACGACTAACTAATCTTCGGCAAATCAAAGCCGAACGAGAAGGATGAAAAATAGGTAAAGATTCGACGCAAATCTCTTCCAAATCAAAAGGTGTATTTCCTTGATTTTCAAAGATCAACCATTTGTCAATTCGGGCTTGGTATGGATAGATTCGGTAGCAAAGTTGAATGGAAAAACATAGATTCATGGTTCTTGCTTCTGGAAATGGATTTTCAAACACTGTAGAAAAATCATCAATTAGGGGCGAGGTTACCGGTCTTTGGTAACGCATCCACAAACGCAATAGACGAGAGCCATCAAAACTAAGGTCAATTTTATATTTCTGATAATAAAATTGGTTATTGAGGCCTGAAAAACGCTGACCTGAAATTTCGAAACAAAATTCTTCACTAAGTTGATTTACATAATATTCACCAGTCGACTTATCGACGATGAAAATTGTTTGTAATTGACTATTATCAGCTGATAATTGAAAACGTCGTTCTATCGAAGCATTACCAACATAAAACTGCCTTCTTAGTCCGTCAAAGCCAGCATAGGCTGTTTGAGTCACAACTGGACGCAGAGCCTGCTTCAAGTCAAAGGCAGTGACTTTAGACCCTGTAGGTGAAGGAATACAACCATTGATGACAATTAGAAAGCTGATTAAAAGACCGCTGGGCTTGACAAATCTGTTTGGAATCATCTGTGTTTTTTTAGAATGTTATACCTACATTATTTAATCCAATTATATCTTACATATTAGCAATTTGACATGTAGATACCAATCCTCTATAATCATGCCGAAAAAGGATAATTCTGAAGAAATAACTGAGATTATTAGATCAATATTTGAACATTTTGGCGAGTACATTGCCGACTGATTCACTTGTTGATATAATGCTTACTTATTGATATAATGTTACGGTTTTGTAGATTAGCAGGTAACCAACTCTCGTCGAAAAAATTAAGGAGAAACAAATATGCCAGAACTCACGCCTTACAGTGCTGAAGCTATTCCAGAGGAAATCGCACGGTCTATCGATATCTATGAAATTCAGCTTGGACGTGTCCAATCTGGTCAAGTGGCAGAGGAAGTCTTTACCGAATTTAGGCTACGTCATGGAGTTTATGGTCAGAGAGATGATGGGTCGCAGATGATTCGGGTCAAAATTCCTTATGGCGGTTTAGATTCTAACCAATTGGAAATGTTGGCCGATATCGGCGAGGAATTCTCCGATAATATTATTCATATAACGACTCGACAAGACGTTCAATATCATTACGTTGATATCAACAACACACCTGAACTAATGCGGCGATTGGCTGCAGTTGGAATCACGACCAAAGAGGCTTGTGGTAACGTAGTTCGAAATGTAACAGCTTGTCCTTTATCTGGTGTTTGCAATGACGAAAGCTTCGATGTAACCCCTTATGCGAAGGCCCTTGCGACTTTCTTACTAGGCCATCCTGATGGACAAGATTTTGGTCGAAAGTTCAAAATTTCTTTTTCTGGTTGTCATGACCATGCTTGTGGTTTTGGCCAAATGCATGATATCGGTGCAGTTGCAGTCATTAAGAAAGACAATGGACAACAAAAACGTGGATTCAAGATGTATGTTGGTGGTGGGCTCGGTGCCGTACCACACAGAGCTAAAATCTTAGACGAGTTCCTGCCGGTCGAGGAATTATTGCCAATTTCTCAAGCCATGGCTAAAGTCTTCTCACGCCTTGGAGAAAGAAAGAATCGAAACAAGGCACGTATGAAGTTCGTAGTAGCAAAGTTGGGTATCGAAGAGTTTCGTCGAGAGGTTTACGCCGAGCGAGAGAAACTACGTTATGATCCAGCCTGGACCGCCTATTTAGATGATCTCAATAAATTCGATGAAACTCCGCTAAAACCACCAACCCAGCTCAATAATACCAAGAAGCCAGAGGGATTTGACGGGTGGCATACTAGTAACGTTAAGCCACAGGCACAACCTGGTTACGCCGTGGTTCAGATCAGTTTGCCAATCGGTGATATTACCTCAGATCAATTACGTGGAGTGGCGGATATCGCGCGACGTTACGTCAAGGATACTATCCGAGCCACTGTCGAACAAAACATTCTTCTACGTTGGGTGTCTATGAGCGATCTTCCAGCCGTTTATAAAGAGTTAACTGCCATTGGATTAGGTGAAGGCGACGCTGAAAAATTGATGGATATCACTGCATGTCCGGGAACCGATTCTTGTAAACTAGGGATTGCGTCCTCTCGTGGATTGGCCGTATCATTGCGTGATCATTTCACCCAAAACGGAATAGCCGACTCCATCAAAGACCTACGAGTAAAGATCAGTGGTTGTCCTAATTCTTGTGGCACGCATCATATTGCCAATATCGGTTTCTTCGGTTCATCTCGTCGTTTGCAAGGGCACATCGCTCCTTACTACCAAGTAACTCTGGGCGGACACGACATGGAAAATGCGGGTTCTTACGGCTTGGCTGCAGGAAAAATTCACAGCAGACATATTCCGCAATTTATCGAAGAGCTGACAGGTCGTTACTTAGATGAACGAACAGACAAGAACGAAAATTTTACTAGCTATATAGAGAGATTAGGTAAACCTGAAATCAAGTCGATGCTCAAGGGATACGATCAGATTCCAACTTATGAGGAAGACCCTAGTTACTATATAGATACAGGAGACACCAAAGAATTCAAGTTGCAAAAGGGCGTTGGTGAATGTGCAGGCCAATTGGTTGCGTTGGTTTCCTTTAAATTGGAAGAGGCTGATCGGCTTATCTATGAAGCCGGCGTTCATTTAGAAGAGGAAGATTTTGAAGCCTCAGTAGCTCGCGCTTTTGAAGCTATGATCCGAGCTGCTGACGGCCTACTAACAACCGAAGGCATTCAGTATATCGATGATGAAAACACTGTACGTGAATTTCGTGATCGGTATTACGACACCCAAATTTTCTTCTCAGCTTATGCTGAGCACTTATTCAAGTTTGTGGAGGAAAAAGAGATTGAGTTAAACGAAGAATTGACTCATCGCCGAGTGGAAGAGGCGACTTTGTTTGTCGAACAAGCTCACAATGTTTATGGGCGGATGCAAATTCGGCAGGAGGAAGAAGACCAGAATACAGGACGCAGACGCAAACGAGAGTCTACGCCAGCCAGAATACCAGAACCATTAGTCGCAGCTGAAGCCATTGTCGACAGCATGGACCTGAAAGGGGTAGCCTGTCCCTACAACTACGTACAGACCAAAATAAGGTTGGAACAGATGAACTTAGGTGAATTGTTGGAAATTACAATTGACGATGGTGAACCTATACAGAATGTCCCAGTCAGCTTAACCAACGATGGTCATAAAATCGTCGATACGAAAAAGATTGACCAACACTATCGCCTAACTATTCGGAAAGGGGAATAGCCACAATTAATTCTTCTTTTACCTAAGTTATTGCCGGAATTGTAAGGAGAAGATGTCTTCAGATGTCTTCTCTTTTCTTTTTTAGACATCGAAACAAAGGTTACGGTATATAAATATGGATTTGCAACAGATCAACATTAAAATTTTTGCTTCTGATGATAGTCAGATTGTTTACACAAATTTTATCAAGGTTTTTAACCGATGGATGGAAGAAGGAGAACAGGATGACTATCTCAACTATGCTGACTATTCATTCACACATGCAGGGCCAGGAGTCCTGTTAATTTCTAAACAAGCTAATTACAGTATCGATTGTTCTGATCTGCAACATGGTTTTTTATACAACCAAAAACATGTTGTCTCGGGTAGTAATCAACAGAAAATTCGCCAAGCTTTCATTAAAGCTTTGGTATTAGCAGCAAAACTCCAATCCTCAGACGAATTAGAAAGTCAAGTTCGTTTTAATGGCAACCAAATTCTGTTTTTTATCAACAACCGCAATATCGCTATGAATACGGATGAATCCTTTGAATTAATTCAAGCTGAACTTAATCCTGTTTTAGAATCAATGTACAGAAATAATGATTTTGTCCTTTCGCGGGCGTATGACGACCCACGCAAGCGGTTTGGTATTCGAATTTCATCCAAAAGTGGTAGTGGTTATTTGGCGGATTTGCTAGAAAATTTATCAACCTAAATTTACTGATTGAACAGTTACATTAAGATAGTCAAGATGTATAGTTTTTCTAACGAGCAAATTGAACGATATAGCCGACACATCATTTTGAGAGAAGTTGGTGGGTTGGGACAGACAAAGTTACTCGAATCTAAAGTGTTGATGATTGGTGCAGGTGGCTTGGGGTCTCCTGCAGCACTCTATCTAGCTGCAGCAGGAATCGGCAAACTGGGTATCGTCGATAACGACACAGTCGATGTCAGCAACTTACAACGACAAATTTTACACGGCACTAGTGATGTTGGCCAACCCAAGGTTGTCTCAGCTAAAGCAACCCTCAACGAGATCAATCCTGACGTCCAAGTCATTACGTATCAAGAACGACTTTCTTCAACCAATGTTCTCCAACTGTTTGAGCAATACGACCTTATCATTGACGGTTGTGACAATTTTCCCACCCGTTACTTGATCAACGATTCTTGTGTGATACTGAATAAGCCTAATGTGCATGGTAGTATTTTTCAATTTGAGGGGCAAGTATCGGTCTTTTATCCCGGTCAAGGACCATGTTACCGTTGTTTGTATCCATCTCCACCCCCACCCGGTATGGCTCCCAGCTGCCAAGAAGCGGGGGTGTTCGGTGTGTTGCCAGGTATCGTGGGTTCTATCCAAGCAATCGAAAGTATAAAAGTTTTACTAGAAATTGGCGATCCACTTATCGGTCAACTCCTATTATTCGACGCACTAGGAATGAATTTTAAGCGAATGAAACTGCGCCACGATAAAAAATGCCCTGTTTGTGGGGATAACCCAACCATTCAAGAATTAATCGACTATGAAGAATTTTGTCAGGTCGATTGGTAAAGGGTAAGGAACAATGAGTACGATACCTGTTGCTGTGGTAACCGGCCACCATAATTTTGATGTTCCCGGCTTTCAGCGGCTCCTGAACAGCATGTCCAAAATTGACTTTTATTTGCAAGATTTGGATAATTTTGTGTCGGATGAAGGAGGATTCAATAGAAATTATCAAGCTGTTATTTTCTATAACTTTCATCAATTAGTTCCTTCAGCCAACGACCCACGGGATGCCAAGTTGATCCAAACCATTAACCAAATTACTGAAAATGGCCAAGGCTTATTGGTGTTACATCATGCCATTTTGGCTTTTCCAGAGTGGGATGTCTGGAATCAGATCGTTGGTATTCCTAACCGCAATTTCGAATATGCTAATGACCAGATCGTGCAGACGGATATTATTACTCAAGGCCACCCAATTACCACTGGACTACAAGGATGGCAAATGGTAGATGAGATATACGGTATGAACGATGTTAGTCGGAACAGCAACATTATCCTAACCACCACACATCCGAAAAGTATGCAGTTTCTAGCATGGACACGACAATACAAGAATAGTCGTGTATTCTGTTATCAATCTGGGCACGATAATCGAGCCTTTTCCGATATGAATTTTCGCCAAGTTATTTCGCAAGGTCTCGATTGGTTAGTAACATAACTTCCTTGAAAAGTAAACTACTTTATGAAATGCAGGCCAACTGCTTAAGTTGATCTTTTGCCGATACTGGGAACGAGGTGGTAGGTAAATATTATTACTCAAGCTTCATACGTCAATTTGCTCTGGTGTCATAATAGAATATATTCCACCTAGTCGTCGCAATTGTACTTGTATTAAGAAAAAATACATGAAAGGTAAGTCAAGTTGCAACCTGGAATGTTTGAGCAATAATTTCCTCCAAAAATTAAAAACCAGACTCTTGAATAATCCATAATTTATACTAGAGGTCTTAGCACCGAATAATGCTTTTTAATTTGTAAATAACTTTCTAAATGAACCAGCGTCAAATTATTACGGCTGTCGAGTCTGCGGCAAATCAGTTGAGAATAGATACAACAAAACTGATGCCGGAGCTAATCGCTGAATGCAAACAGATTAATTGGATTTATAACCCACTTGATTATGCTTGGTTATCTCATAGAGAATGGATTCGCCGATTTTGCGGAAACGGCGCAAAAATTCTTTTGGTCGGTATGAATCCCGGACATGGAATGGGTAATACAGGTATACCTTTTGGTTGTCCCGAACAAGTTCGAAATTTTCTGAACATCAAGCATCTGTTCGTTGGGCAACCACCATCGCAACATCCCAAACGGCCAGTTCTAGGGCTACAATGTAGAAAACCAGAAATCAGTGGCCGAAGAATTTGGTCTTTTTTATCTCAACGGTATGGATCCGCTGATGATGTAAGTCGTCAAATATTTGTGATCAACCATTGTCCATTGTGGATGTTCAACCAAGACGGAAAAAACATTACCCCCGATAAATTGACGGGCTCCGTAGTAGAAAAATTGACATCCATTTGTAATCATCATCTGCAAACAGTAGTTGAAGTGATGAATATTCAAGATGTTATTGGGGTAGGCCGATATGCTGAAAAACAGGCTGTCTCGCTTTTCAAGAATACAAAAATTACTGTTGATTGGGTTCCTCATCCGAGTCCGGCTTCTCCTTTTGCTAATCGCAACGGAGGAGTTGATTGGCAAAAAGCGTTTAGCACTGTGCTTGACAAAAAGGACGTTGGATTTGAGTTGACCTGCTAATAAGCCAATAGTATAATGTCGCCCATGGAAGCCCTAACCAACCAGCCGGCCCCATCTCTCCGTAAACGAATGCGTGAGTTTTATCAGACTTCCGAAACTTATAAAAGCCTTCTCAATCACCACGATACAGTTTATCTTAAAACCTTCGTTAATTTGGTTAACGAATATGCCTCAGCAGATTCACACCTATTGGAAATGGGTTGTGGAAATGGAATTGCAAGTCGGATGTTGGCCAAACAAGGGCATCGTGTCATCGGTACTGATATTTCTCCCTTGTTTTTACAGGAAGCCCAAAATTGGCAGACCAGACAGCTTACTTATCAAGTGGTAGATGCCCTTGATTTACCTTTTCCAGATCAACATTTTGATCTGGTCTGTTCTAATGAACTGATTGAACATGTTCCAGATGTGGAAGCTGTTTTGTGGGAGATGATCCGAGTGACCAAAGATGGAGGTCGAATTATAGTAGCGGGTCCCAACCTGTGTTCCCCGATAACCTCGTTTTTGGATTTTCTTAGCTTGCTATTTGGTGGCAACGGTAGACCCATTTGGGCCGAAACTAAAGAACAAGCATTTCAAGGTCTAATTCGCAACATAGAATACTATTTTACAAAACGACTATCTCTAGAGCCAAGCTTCATTTTCCGTCAACCGGATCTAGAAAACCAGATCATCGGTGGTGATGCGGATAGCGTTTATCTTTCTAGCCCGATCGACCTCGAAAACTTCTTCAAGAAAGCTCATCTATCAATAGTTAAATTAAGCGTCGGTTGTGGATTTAAAGGACGACTGGTGGCAAATCTATTTCCTCGCCTGAGTCCTTACATAAGTATGGTCGTTGACAAAAAGTGAATATTCAAACCAAAGATTTTGTCTTGGAAATTGGGAGTGGACATAATCCAAGTCCTCGATCTAACGTCCTATGTGACAAATTTTTGGCTGATGACACTCAACGAGGAGGGCAGATTTTGATTGACAGGCCGATAGTCGAAGCTGATGGCCAATATCTACCTTTTGCTGATAAAAGTTTCGATTATGTGATATGTCGGCATGTGTTGGAACATGTGGAAGATCCAATCCTGATGATTGCTGAACTGGAGCGCGTAGCTGACCGGGGTTACATTGAAACACCATCGGAACTAGGTGAGCGTCTGTACGGGTGGCCGTACCATAACTGGATTTTGAATGAGGTAAACGAAAGGTTACTGATCCAAAAAAATCAGGTCCCTAATCAGTTTGGTCAGCTGTTCCATCTTTTGGCGGCCAAAGATCCCCACTTTTCCAAATTTCATCAGGCCTATCATTCGCTACTACTAATCCAACACGAATGGCAAAAAAAGATCGAATACGAGTTAGTGGATTCTGAAGAATCTATTCTAAAAAAACAGTTGGAGACTACGGCCACACTAGTGGTCAATAAACTGTCTAATCATTCATTTGACCACCAGTGGTTACAAATTCTAAAACAATCTATAAATAATATCTTACCGACATCGGTTGCTATTCAGTTCAAATCTTGGTTGGCTCAAATTCAACAAGATAGCAATTATCCACATTTAACTGAGATTATTGTCTGTCCACAGTGCAAAGTTGATGTTCAATGGGAAAAAAATACAATTATTTGCAACAACTGCG
The DNA here is from genome assembly GCA_964451145.1 of uncultured bacterium. Taxonomy (GTDB): domain Bacteria; phylum Poribacteria; class WGA-4E; order WGA-4E; family UBA9662; genus TMED15. The sequence continues at coordinate 37,207 of CAYVHK010000014.1, forward strand.
AAATTACTTATCCCATAATCAATCATATTCCACGTTTGGTTCCGACCATTAACCAAGTTTGACCGATCAGAAAATGTCAGATAAAAATCCGAAACCAATCTCAACAAACCCGTTTGCGGATCATTTGAATCGAGCACAAGCGACGAACAGTGAATCTACCGGCACATCAACCCGATCCGATCTAACAAGAGAACCCACCAAATCCTGTCGATTAGTTCTAGAAGTTGAGGGGATTTCTCCCCATAGTTGGGAAGATGCGTCTCGACGTGCATTGGCTGATGCTCATTTTTCTGGCCCAGTTGAATTTGAGATAATACATCAAACTGGAACGATGGAGTATGGTAGAATTAAAGAATATCGAATCGGCTTACGGGTCTACTCGAACGATGTTGCGACGTTAACAAATTCGTCCCTACTAAAACAGCAATCGCCCCCTATCAGGGAACCGAGTGAATCTGAAAACCTCGACCCCTTTTTGGAGAAGACAGTTCGGCCTGAATCGCAAAAAGAATTGGCTGAACATTACCAAGCCATTCACAATCTTGGTGAAAAAGAAAAAGGAGACAAAAAGTAACTATGCCTGATGTAAAAATCTATACGACGGACTTCTGTTCCTATTGTGAGGTAGCAAAGCGTTTACTAGAAAAAATTGGGATAAGCTATCAGGAAATTAATATCCACGGCAATGCCAAAATGCGAGATGAAATAGAAGCATTGACCGGACGAAGGGATGTTCCACAGATCTTCATTGATGATCAGCATATTGGCGACGATGATGATCTTGCTGATTTAGTCAATTCTGGCAAGATTGACAGTTTATTAAATCTTAATCAACCTAAAGAAACAAAAATTAGACAATCGGTTGAAGAACGAAACATTATCATTATTGGTGGTGGAACTGCTGGTTTTTCGGCTGGTGTTTATACATCCCGTGCTATGTTGGAACCGCTTCTCCTAACAGGAGATGCTCTCGGCGGTCAACTTTCGCTGACACTCGATTTGGAAAATTATCCCGGTTATTTTGGAACTGAGGCTAATGAATTTATTATGGGCCTGAAACAGCAAGCTGAGAAATTTGGCACCGAAACTCGCTTCGAGACGGTTACCGATATTGATTTCAATCAACATCCCTTTCTTGTTACAACTCACGATCAGAGTTACCTTGCTAAGTCAGTTATCATTTGTACAGGCTCATCTCCTAGGACGCTAAACATTACAGGAGAGCACGAGTATGGTGGAAAAGGTGTTTCGTATTGTGCAACCTGTGACGGTTTCTTTTTTCAAGACCAGCGCCTGATCGTAGTTGGTGGTGGTGATGCCGCACTAGAGGAGGGAATATTTCTGACAAAATATGCTTCTGAAGTCTTCATCGTGCATCGTAGAAACCAACTTAGAGCAAGTCAAATTATGCAAGAACGAGCATTCAAGAACGACAAGATAAAGTTTATTTGGGATACAGTGGTTGAAGAAGTCATCGGAGATGAGCAGAAAGTGACTGGAGCAAAACTAAAGAATGTGAAAAACGACACGACCGAGATTTTTCCCATTGATGGGGTGTTCGTTTTTATTGGTCATCTTCCCAATAACCAATTGTTCAAAGACCAAATCGATCTGGATGACCAAGGTTACGTCATCGTCGACCAGAAACAACAAACCAACATATCCGGTGTGTTTGCCGCTGGTGATATACATGACCACGTGTTTCGTCAAGCCATCACTGCTGGCGGTGCAGGTGCGGCAGCTGGCATTATGGCTGAGAAGTTTATCGCTGAACTAGAAAACCGTTCTTACCCAACCGGATAAGCAATTAAAGGAGAATTTAGAAATGGGACTTGATTGGAAACCGAGACACCGTGATTTGATTATTGGAGACATCAATTGGTTAGCCCGCATTACTGATAAAGTCAGAGCAAAATTAACTGGTATATTGGGCGAATATATCTATCCATGACCACAGGATAATAAGTTCCTGGAGGAACAAGGATTAACTGCCGACCAATTTGTGCAGATAGTAACCAATAATCCTTCGGACGAAGAGATGATTGTTGCTATTAGAAAATTAGAAAATGGTAGTTCATAAATAGGTAATTATTTTGGTTAAATATATTAGGTTGAATATACGCAGGGTAGAGGATATTTTTTGAAGCTGGAAGACTTCCGACAGCAGTTGGACAAAATTGATGACCAAATTCTGGCTTTATTGAACCAACGAATTAGTATTGTTGAGCAAGTTGGCAATCTCAAAAGGCAGGAAAGTCAATCAACTAAACAAGAGTTACAAATCTATGCTCCACATCGAGAAAGGCAGATCTTGTCTAGGCTACATCAACAAAATCATTGTTTTCCCAGCCAAGCTTTAGACAAGGTTTATAGCGAGATTATTTCCGCCTGTCGCTCAGCAGAAAAACCATTAAAGGTTGCTTTCCTAGGTCCGGTTGGGACTTTTGGTCATGCTACCAGTTTGGAACATTTTGGATCTTCGGTTGAGTTCGTACCAATTACACCACAAGCTGATATTTTTACTGAGGTGGAGGCTAAACGAGTCGATTATGGCGTAATCGCCATTGAAAATTCGACTTATGGTAGTGTTCGAGATATTTTGGAGATGTTTCATCGTACCCCGCTTCAAATTTGTGGCGAGCGGATGATGAGGGTCGATCATAATCTAATGTCAATTTCACCACTTTCAGGTGTGAAAAGAATTTTTTCTCACGAACAAGCCTTTGCTCAATGTCGTCAGTGGCTGAAACAGAATCTTCCTGATGCCGAACTCATTCGTGTACATAGCACGGCGGAAGCTGCTCGACTTGCAGGCAGTGAAGTCGATTCCGCAGCTATTGCTAGTCAATTGGCGAGTCAGTACCACGAAATGCCCATAATTGCTAAGTCGATTATGGATAATGTCAGTAATATGACCCGATTCTTGGTTATTGGCCACCATATTGCGGAACCAACTGGTCAAGATCGAACATCCATTCTATTTGGTGTACGTGATAAAGTTGGCTCGTTAGCAGATGTGTTAACTATTCTTCGGGACCACCATCTCAATATGAGTAAAATCGAATCACTTCCCTCTCAGAACAAGGCTTGGGAATACGTGTTCTTCGCTGATTTTAGTGGTCATCAGTTAGATCCGAAAGTTAGCTCGGCCTTGCCATCAATTCAAGAACGATCAGCCTTCCTCAAGGTTCTAGGAAGTTATCCCACCGATGGTAGATATATTGAAACATAATCAATGAATATCTCAAGCATAGATTGCGAACAAATCGAATAGCTCAAAAAAGAGAAGTTTGTAAGTGTCAAATCTAGAAAACCGCCGTATTTTGGTTGTTGATGATGATCCGATGATTCGCTCGATCGTTAAAGAAGCGCTGCACCCCGATGATTACCAAGTCTACACTACCAACAACGGTGAAGATGCGCTTGCTTTATTGTCCCAAATTTCTCCTATTCTTGTGCTGTTAGACCTTAGGATGCCAGTGATGAACGGTTTTCAGTTTCTTGAACACATCCAAAAGAAAAGCTATCTTTCAAAAAAACAGAATTTAGATCGTGAAAAGTTACTTTTATCTTTTCCGTTTTCTGTCGTGGTTATGGCTCAAAGCCATCAAAACAAGGATTTTGCCCGATGTTACCAAGCTGGGATTGCAGCCTTTCTAAAAAAACCATTTAATATTTACGAATTGAAAGGTCTAGTTCGCAATTTGGTGGCTTCCAAACAATATGAGCAGACTCTGGCAGAATCAGCCAAACAACGTGATCAACAGCTCTTAGCTGTTAATAACCAGTTACAACAAGAAAATGAAGCACGACAGCTAGCAGAATCCACGTTAAAGAGAATTAAGATACTAACTCAAGAAACTGACGACAGTCAGAAAGATTTGATCATTGACATTAGCCGGCAACTTCATTGTACCACATGTCAGGTGCTAAATACGATCGCTCGACTAACCAACCAGCCTTTGGCTGTTAAACAACAACAAAGTTTAGGCAAAATTAAATCGTCAGCCTATGAAATAGTCGATCTAGCTCGAAGTATGTTAAATTTTCTCCAAATTAAAGATGAAGAATTTAAAAAGCAAAATGTTAATTTTGACCTTCGTCAACTAGTAGTAGACATTCTGAAAATTTAGGAACAAAAAATCGGTTCTCAACTTTTGAAAATCTCAACTGTAATTGCGCCAGAGGTTCCGATCCTGGTGGTTGGCAATCGAACAACTGATTCACAATATCATTCGTAATATGTTTGTTGCTACCAATACATCAGACGAAAGCAGACCGACTATGATTGAATTTCAAGTAGAGGTCGAAACGTTAACAGATACCTCTACCCAACTCCAATTGACGGCTAGCAGTCCAAGCCAATGGTAAGGTTAGCGAAACAATAGGCAACACAATGGCCTTGAACTTGTCAGTTGACCAATAGGTTGCGGATTTAATCCAAGCTAATGTAGAATTCGAACAATATGATAACTTGACCTGTTGTCGGCTAAATATAGCGTTAGGATGGGTGGTCGAATAAGATGATATGAACACTTCCTTTTATTCCTTAAGGTGTGCTACGCCTATAACCGCCGTCCATATAAATGGAACTACCAAAAACATAAGAACAAGCCGAAGAAGCTAAAAAAGTAGCCACTTTGGCAACTTCCTCTGGTTCACCTATTCGCCCAGCTGGTAATTGCCTTCCTAACCTTGACAATATATCTTCCACGTCTTTTTCTTCTTTGTCAGCTCGATATTGTTGTTGCATCCTGGCCCTACCAGTGTTGGTTATACCGGGACAGATAGTATTGACTAAAATTCCGTTTTTGGCCACGGCATCGGACAAAGCACGTGTCATGTTCAGAATAAGAATATTTGCTGCTCCTGTTGGAATATTGTTTCGTGTAGGACTCGTACCAGCCCCACCAGCAATATTCACAATTCGGCCCCATTTATTGACCTTCATATAGGGAATTACTTTTTGTGCCATCCGTAAATAGCTGAAACTTTTTAATTGCAAAGCCGATTCTATTTGCTCCGTAGATAAATCTAAAATGTCACCGTTCTGGGCATCACCAACATTGTTTATTAAAATATCCACGCCGCTAAAAATCTGAATTGCTTCTTGTACTACTTTTTGACAACCATAGTCGGTAGCTAGGTCAGCTGCAACAGCATGTCCGCATCCACCAACTGATTCAATTTCTGAAACAACCAAATCCAAGTCCCTTTTTGTTCGGGATACAATGCAGACATCAACTTTCTCTTGAGCTAGACTTAGAGCACAAGCTCGGCCAATACCACGACTACCACCAGTTACAATAGCTCTTTTCCCTA
>CAYVHK010000014.1:42538-44680 GCA_964451145.1 uncultured bacterium
ATCAATCCTAAATCCATTTTCCATCCTTTTTGACTTCTTTTTCCTTATTATACTAGGTTATAACCAAGACGAATCTATTAGCAATTAAGCTCTCTACTTGCAAACCTTATTCTCTTCTGATATATTATTATCGTCGAATCAAACCTATCCTTACGAAGCATCTCAGTTAATGCGAATTCAGTATAACTCTCCTGTTATTCTTACCTTCTCCATTGTAGCCGTTTTGATTCATATTGTTACTGAGTTTACGGCTCTAGACATCTCAAAACTATTTTTCACAGTTTATGATCCCATGTCAATCAAGGATCTTGGGGCCTATTGTCGCCTTTTCTCACACGTACTTGGCCATGCTAGTTGGACTCATCTAACAGGCAACCTAACCTTCATTTTGTTACTAGGACCAATCCTAGAGGAACGATACGGTAGTCGAACAGTACTAATTATGATTCTTGCCACTGCTCTGATTACGGGATTTGTACATATAGCAGTTCCTCTATTCGATAATATGGGGTTGCGGGGTGCTAGTGGCATCGTTTTTATGCTGATAGTTTTGTCTTCTTTCGTTAATGTTAAACGTGGCACCATTCCTTTAACCTTCATCCTGATTGCCGTTCTCTACCTAGGAAAAGAAATAGTTAGTGTTTTGGAACATGATAACATCTCTCAAATGGCACATATCGTGGGTGGAGCTTTGGGGTCGTTTTTTGGTTTCGCTTTGCAGGACGAAAATTTGCGACCTTCAGCTTAAATCATTATCTTACCTATTACTTCTGAGGAAGTCATGCATGATCCAAGACTTGACCAATTAGCCCATGTATTAATTAACCATTCAACCAAAATCCAACCGAATGAGTCTGTGCTGATCGAGGCTATTGATATACCAGTCGAAATGGTGATTTCAGCAATCCGAGCCGTTCGAAAAGCCGGTGGAATACCAATGGTAGAAATAAAACAAAATCGGATCCAGCGAGAATTATTGAAGGATGCCCGAGTAGAGGAACTTCGGCAAGTCTCTGATTATGAAGCCTATCGTATGAAAAAAGTACAAGCTTACATTGGAATTCGTGGTGGGCAAAACATCGCCGAATTAGCTGATGTGCCAAGTATAGCAATGAAAAACTATCAAGAGTATTGGTTGAAACCGGTTCACTTTGATATTCGAGTTACCAAAACTAAGTGGGTCGTTCTGCGTTGGCCTACATCTTCAATGGCCCAGCAAGCTAAGATGAGCACAGAAGCCTTCGAAGATTTTTATTTTCAAGTCTGTACTTTTGATTATCATCGAATGTCTAAGGCCATTCAACCATTACTAGACAAGAGTAGACAGACCGATCAGGTTAGAATTTTGGGACCAGAAACTGACTTGAGTTTCAGTATCAAAGACATTCCCGTTATTCCTTGTACTGGTGAATGTAATATTCCCGATGGTGAGTGTTTCACGGCTCCAATTCGAGAATCCGTCAATGGCCAGATTAGATTCAATACACCAAGCATTTATCAAGGTACAACCTTCACCGACATCAGTTTGGAATTTAAAAACGGCAGAATCATATCTGCAACAGCTAACAATACTGATCGTCTTAACGATATTTTAGATACTGACAACGGAGCTAGATATATCGGGGAATTTTCTATTGCCTTTAACCCTTACATTCAGCAACCAATGTTAGATATTTTGTTTGATGAGAAGATTGCTGGTTCCTTTCATTTTACGCCTGGTCAAGCCTATGAAGAAGCTGATAATGGCGTTCGATCCAGTGTTCATTGGGATATGGTAATGATTCAAAGACCGGAGTTTGGTGGTGGAGAAATATACTTCGACCAACAATTGGTAAGGAAAGATGGACTTTTCGTGCTACCAGAACTGGAAGGACTGAATCCCGAACAATTATTAAGTTGAATAACAAGTAAAGATTAGCCTAATTTCGCTAAAAACCCTGTGTTATCAAAAATCCGAGAGAAATTGATATCCATTTGCTCAAGCATCGAGATCCAGAGATTATTCAAAGGCGTTTCCTATAGATATTGAACTTGGATGCCACTGATACATTCCCCACAACCGACATCTATTATGATGGTTATATCAGTTACTATCAGGAATTACCACTACCGTAGACAAACAATCATAAAATGAACTAAAGT
>CAYVHK010000015.1:0-44353 GCA_964451145.1 uncultured bacterium
CTTGATTAAAACCAAATTGAATAGCTTCAGGTCGGATCGAACAGTAAACATGATCACCAATTCCAAACGTGTGCTTTTCGCTATCTTTGACTTGTAATTGACCGATATCAGTTTTGATGGATAGGCCTTGATCTACTTTTTTTGTAACTTGGCCAGCTAAAAAGTTGGTTTCACCGATGAAATAGGCAACCCAAGTATTAATTGGTTGCCGGTAAATTTCTTGGGGGGTTCCAACTTGCACAATCTCCCCATCCCGCATGACAGCAATCCGGTCAGCCAACGACAAGGCTTCGCTCTGGTCATGGGTTACGTAGATAGCGGTAATATCGGCTTGAGCATGTATCCGCTTAATTTCGTTTCTCAGTTCCAAACGTAGCTTGGCATCTAAATTACTGAGTGGTTCATCCAACAATAGTACATCAGGTTCAATAACGATAGCTCTTGCTAATGCAATACGTTGTTGTTGCCCCCCAGAGATCGCGTTGACAGGGCGATCAGCGTAATCTTCCATTTGCACGACCTTCAGCACTTCTGATACCTTCTGCTGGATAATGGAGGAGTCAATTTTTCTTAAATTGAGCCCATAAGCTACATTTTGAGCAACTGTCATGTGGGGCCAAAGAGCGTAGTTTTGAAACACCATGCCAGTATTTCGTTTGTGGGGTGGTACATCATTCATCAAGTTATTACCAAATAGCAGTTGACCACTATCAGGTTGGTAAAAACCAGCAATGGTCCGCAAGCAAGTCGATTTGCCACAGCCGGAAGGACCGAGCAGAAAAAAAAGCTCCCCTGGGTCGACTTCCAGACTAACCTGATTCAAAGCCAACGTGGTATCATTAACACCACGACTTAACGTTTTTTCAACTTTGTCTAGTTTAACTTTTACCGACATGATATACCCTGTAACTTAATCGAATTGAGACTTGATTGGCTTAAAGGTTCGGCCTATTCTGATTTGAAATTTGCCTAAAGCATCGCGCCCCATAGAGAAATAGATCAAAAAAGCTTGGCCTTTAATATCATCCTGCGCAACAGGACCCCATACTCGGCTATCGAGGCTATTATCCCGATTATCGCCTATGGCAAAAACATAATCTCTTGGCACGATAAATGGTTTCCCTTGGGGAAATCGCTCATCAAATTCAGATCGTGTAAGTAGATAATCTTGGAAAGCTTGATCGAACGTCTCTTGATTGAATTCAGAAAAAGTTGACCAATTCTTAAAATTAGGTTTTACGTCGGTAGCATAGCCGAAAGCAGTCCCAAAAGGGGGAAATACTGCTGGAAATCCATATCTATCCTCGCCCCTTCTGTCGTATTTGGTGTAGTTACCCTTGATCTTTTTACCGTTGACTAAAAGATTTTTCCCTTCAAGTTCTACAGAGTCTCCTTCCAAGGCAACAAGTCGTTTGATAAAGTTTTTGTCCCGTTCGTGGGGTGGCAAAAAAACGAATACATCACCACGTTTAGGCTTGTGAAAAGCGAATAAACGTTTTTTGATACCTGGTACTTTGATGCCATACATACATTTCCATACCAAAATTCGGTCACCGACTAGTAAGGTATCTTCCATAGAACCAGAAGGGATTTTATAAGCCTCTATTACAAACGGCCTTACAAAACCGAAAACGAAAGCTACTGCCACGATAATCATCTGTGTGATTTCATGCCCAAAAAAACGCTTGATGAAAGAGAAAATATTCGGCTTATAGTTGGGTTTAGTCGCTTCCATTTTTGTTAGTATAGGTTTACTTAATCGTCGTCGTTAATGGATAAAATTGCCATGAAGGCCTCTTGTGGGACTTCGACACTACCAACTTGTTTCATTCGTTTCTTACCTTCTTTCTGTTTTTCTAATAGCTTTCGTTTACGAGTAATATCACCACCATAACATTTAGCAGTCACGTTTTTCCGGAAGGCTCGCACCGTTTCCCGAGATATCACCTTATTCCCAATAGCGGCTTGAATTGGTACCGTGAACATTTGTTGTGGAATAATCTCTTTCAATTTCTTACACAAGGCTCGTCCACGTTCGTAGGCCATATCTCGGTGTAGGATGGTTGATAAAGCATCAACTGGTTTTTCGTTAATCAGGATGTCGAGTTTGACTAGATTGGAAGTTTGGTATTCACCGATCTCATATTCTAGAGAAGCATAACCGCGCGACAAAGATTTTAATTTGTCGTAAAAATCGATCAAAATTTCGCATAATGGTAGTTGGTATGTAAGTTGAATGCGAGTAGTATCCAAGTTGATCATCCCAACATAAGTACCACGCCGTTTCTGACATAAATCCATGATATTACCAACAAAATCAGAGGGAACAATTATCTCGGCTTCAATATATGGCTCTTCAATATAGTCAATTAGGTCTGCTGTGGGTAGAAAAGCAGGATTGTCTATCAGTTTCTTCGAACCATCGGTTTGGTAGACGTTGTATTGAACACTGGGAGAGGTACGGATTAGGGTCAGATCAAACTCGCGTTCCAAACGTTCTTGAATAATCTCCATGTGTAACAGGCCCAAAAATCCACATCGAAAACCATAACCCAAAGCAATCGAGCTCTCCGGTTCAAAGTTGAAAGAAGCATCGTTCAATTTCAATTTTTCCAAGGAGTCTCGCAAACCAGTAAATTCGTTGGTATCGGCTGGATAGAGCCCACAAAAAACAACAGGCTTAGTATCGCGATAGCCGGGTAATGGTTGGCTAGTTTGGCGGTCTCGGTGAGTCAGGGTATCACCAATTTTGGCGTGGCTAATTTCTTTAATACTGGCTGTTAAGTAACCTACTGAGCCTGCCGATAACTCATCAACTGCTACCATCTCTGGCCGGAATACCCCAACTTCTTCAACCTCATAGCTACGATCAGTAGCCATTAGGTGAATTTGATCGCCCTTTTTAACTCGTCCTTCAAAAACACGAACGTACAAAACCACGCCACGATAACTATTATAGAAAGAGTCAATAACCAAGGCTTTGAGAGGATCTGATTTTTGACCTGTAGGCGGTGGTACCTGATCAACAATGGCTTCCAGGACCTCTTCAATACCAATGCCCTCTTTAGCACTGACGGCTAATGCATTATCCGCTGGAATGCCAATGATATCTTCAACCTGCTGTTTAACCCGATTAGGATCTGCATGTGGTAAATCAATTTTGTTGATAACAGGTACAATTTCCAAATCTTTATCAACTGCCAAGTAAGCGTTAGCTAAGGTTTGAGCCTCAACCCCCTGAGCGGCATCAATAATTAGAATTGCTCCTTCACAGGCCGACAAACTACGAGAAACTTCATAGGAAAAATCAACATGACCTGGTGTGTCGATCAAATTAAGCTCGTAGTGGTTGCCATCTTTAGCTTGGTATTCTAGGCGAACTACTGTTGCTTTGATAGTGATACCCCTTTCTCGTTCCAAGTCCATCTGATCCAAAACTTGTTCTTTCATTTCTCGTTGAGATAGGGTGTCGGTAAATTCTAATAATCTGTCGCTAAGAGTACTTTTCCCATGATCAATATGCCCCAAAATACAATAATTGCGGATGTGTCGGGTGGAAGTAGTCATGCGGTTCTATTCGTTTGGGAAGCTGAGTTTTTTTTGGATGCCATGTCAGCCAAAATTTGATGTGCTGCCTGTAGTGGATCATCAGCTTTTGTGATTGGACGTCCGACTACCAGTTGGCTAGCTCCAGCGTCAATGGCTTGAGCTGGGGTCATAACCCGCTTTTGATCGCTAAGAGCTGACTGACAGGGTCTAACTCCAGGTGTCACAATCCAAAAATCGTTCCCACAAGCTTTCCGAATCTTTTGAATTTCCAAGGGGGATGCGACTACACCGTCCAATCCTGCCTCTTGGGCCAATTGTGACAAATAAACCACTTGATTGGCTACTGATCGACGACTGTCGAAGTTGCGAACGAAAGCAGATTGGTCGATACTGGTTAGGACTGTTACAGCAAGCAACTTGGGTTTAGAAATACCAAGTTTACCAGCTTGATCTATAGCTGATTGGTTAGCTGCTTGCATCATTTCTAATCCTCCACCTGCATGGACATTGATTATACCTGCACCAAGTCTGGTCGCCGAAGCAACCGCACCTGCTACCGTATTGGGTATATCATGAAATTTCAGATCTAAAAACACCAACTTTCTTCTTTCTCTCAAGGCTTGAACTGATATGGGTCCAACCGCAGTAAAGAGTTCTTTACCGATTTTGAACCAATCCACTATTTCGGACAATTGATCAGCTATTTTCAAGGCGGTTGGCAAGTCAGGATAATCTAGAGGAATGATTAACCGAGAATTCAAACTGTATTACCTACATTCATAACGGCAACTGAAGTGAAGTCAGATTTCTGATGATTCCAAGCAAAGGCCTTGAGATCACGCACTTCACCATCATAAACAGACAAAACGATATAAGCACTGTTTGGATAAGCAGGCTCACCCCAAAGCATAGCATCGGCTTTGTCCTTTTCAGAAAAATAGGAAGGATGGTCTGGATGAGAATGGTAAAAAGCTTTGATCGGACGATTTTTTTGTTCCGACTCCAGATTAATTTTCAACAAATCATCTGGAGCCATTAGGTAGGCGGTTCGTGCGTCACGCGGATAGGCCTTTGGATCTTCTGCATGCCGCTGGTTCTGAATGTTCTTGCAGGAACGAACGTACTCATCCTCGTTTTTTGTATTGGGCGTATCCCCCAAAATGATACCACAACACTCCTCGGGGTATGTTACCCTGGCGTGTTCCGAAATCTCCCATATCGTTTTAGCTTTTAGGTGGAGCGACATACAGGGACCGTCTTAGCGACCACCAGCAATAGCCGGAATAATCGAGACCTCATCACCATCTTTTACGTTTGTCGATTGTCCTTGCAAAAACCTAATATCTTCATCGTTGAGATAAACATTGACGAAACGGCGTATCTCGCCTTGTTCATCGCAAATACGATCTTTAATACCTGGATAGTTATTGTTGAGGTCTTCTATTAAACTGCCGATGTCATTACCTTGAGCCGAGACTTCGGCTTCATTTTGGGTCATTTTCCTGAGTGGTGTGGGAATTCTAACAGTGATGGGCATTACTTCTCCTTACTCACTTTGGCTAATTGATTGATGAAGAACTGATACTTTGGGGCAATAGGGTTTAGATGGAAAAATGCAAACCGCACTCTTTAACATTTTCCTCGCTCTGTTGCCAACGCCAGCGACCAGCTCGTTTAGCTTCTCCCGGAAGAATCGGTGTTGTACAAATCACACAACCGATCGATTCATAGTAGGCGACTTTTGGCTGTCGACGTAAAAGCGGATTCACTGGTACGGCTTTCTCGTCTATGTAGTCCCAAATACGCTTATCGTCCCAATCGGCCAAAGCACTAACTTTCAAAATAGGCCGTTTTTGGTGGTCGATAATTTCGACTCGTGGCACATGCTGTCGAAATTCAGATTGATCACGACGCAGACCAGTGAACCAAACATCCAATCCATCCAACAGTTGTTTTTGTGGGTTAACCTTGCGAATCTTACAGCAGTATTCTTGCTTAGCTTGGCTATCGAAGAACAGGTATTCACCGTGCTGACTGATCATTCGATCCACGGACAACTTTTGTGCAGAGACTCGTTCAATTTGAATTCCATAATATTTTTCCACTTGGTCCAAAAAGGTGTAAGTTTCGGGAAAAAGTCTCCCTGTATCGATAGTACAAACTCGAAATGGTAACTGATTTTCCCATGCCATGTGGATTAGAACGAGCCCAGTAAGTTGGCCGCTGGAAACAATGGCTACTCTATCTTTGAAACGCTTAAATAGCTCGAACAAGACGGTTTGTGGCTCAGAAATGCATTGCACCTCTTGGGCAAGTTCTTTCCAAAATTCCACTGGGCGTTCGTAAATTTTTTGTTTATCTACCATCGATCTAGATTATGTTATTTGGGTTTGTGATTGAATGTGCCCGATCCTATAATTCGGTATTTTCGTTAAAATGTTGAGCTAAGCTCAAATACCGTTCACCGGTATCACAAAAAATAGTGGCTATCGTCTTGCCGGGACCAATTTCCTGTGCCAATTGCAATGTCACATGGAGGTTAGCTCCAGAGGAAATACCGACTAGATAACCTTCTTCCTCAGCGATATAACGCATGGTCTGATAGGCATCTTCGTCCGATACTGTGGCAACTTGGTCGATCAAACCAAGGTCTAGCACTTTAGGTATTATCCCCGCGCCAATACCATCGATTCGGGTTGGTGCCGGTTCACCTCCAGATAAAACAGGAGATACACTTGGTTCGACGGCTACTATTTTTACATTCGGGAAGTGGTTCTTCAAAACTCGACCAACACCCGTCAATGTCCCTCCTGTCCCTACACCAGTGACAAAATAATCCAATTGCTGATGACCGTCCTGCCGTAGTATTTGCAAAATTTCTTGACCTGTCGTTTGTTGATGGGCTAACGGGTTAGCCGGATTGTCAAATTGGTTAGGCATAAAATGGCGAGGTTTGCGAGAGACTAATTCCTCTGCTTCCCAAATGGCACCCGCCATGCCAGAATCAACTGAAGTCAAAACGATTTCAGCGCCAAAAGCCGAAAGTAAACTGTACTTTTCCCGACTTACGTTTTCTGGCATACATAGGACAATGCGGTAGCCTTTGGCTAAAGCAACGATTGACAAACCGATGCCGGTATTACCGGCTGTAGGTTCAACGATAGTGTCCCCAGCTCTCAATTTTCCAGTTTTCTCTGCTATCTCAACCATCGATAAGCAGATTCGATCCTTAATACTACCACCAGGGTTAAGCGATTCAACCTTGGCTAATACAGTTGCCCGATGGCCGACTAAGCCGCAATTCAGGCGAACCATGGGCGTGTTACCAATTAAGCCCGCTACATTTTTTACCACTCGCATCTTGATCTAATACCAATTCTGGCTTGGACACCCCATTTGGGGCAAAAATCACCGGCTAATTATAGTCTATTGATGCCGAAATTATCAATTCATATTAACCAAATGAAACGAAGATCTATCAGATAGGAGAATAGAAAGTGATCTGAATAATCATGAACTTTCTCGGCGTTTCTACCTTTTAGGAATAGTGTGTAGTCGAAGGAATAAAATAATATAAACGATTTTCATTTGAAGCCATTTAGCATTCATTTAACTATAAGGATAAATTACCTCTCAATAGCCACCTACTTCTAACTAAAACTAAGCTGATAAACTTGGGAAACTGCTTGCAATTCTTTTGTCACTGTAATATGATATAATTTGGTTAATTTTAGTGAACGGGATTCACACAGAAGAAATTGCAGATATAAAAGTCATAGAGGTTATCATGTCTGAAGTTACGCTTAGTGTGTCAACGGCCGTTATGTCGAGTCAATCGGCTGATAGTAAGCTGTCACAAGCTACCCAACAATCCAATAAAGGACAACAAGAGCCAGCAACCTCGGGAATAGCCAGTCAAAAAGAATCCTCTGCTTCCAAATCAGAACAAGCTAATCAAAAAAGGGTCAATCCAACGGCAGAAGCTAGCCGTAATAATCAGGGCCAACTTCAGGGTGGGGGAATTTTAGTCGATAACCAAGCCTGATGTCAGCTGAACATTCTTATCGGATCGCCGTTCTCGATGGAGATGGAATAGGCCCTGAGGTCATGGCCTCAGCTATTACAATTTTGGAAACCATTCAGAACACTAGCTCGCTGGTTTTTGACCTCTGTTTTTATCCTTGTGGGGCTAATTGTTATTTGCAACAAGGCGACCCACTACCTTCAGCTACACTTCAAGGATGTCAGCAGGCTGATGCAGTTTTGCTAGGTGCGATGGGATTACCCGATGTACGTTGGCCGGACGGTACCGAGATGCGACCGCAAGTTGACCTCCGTTTCAAACTAGATCTTTATGCTGGTTTGCGTCCCATCTATCTTTATCATGCTGATCATACCCCACTTAAGGGCTTGTCCCGAGGTGATATCGATTTCGTTATAGTTCGTGAAAATGTAGAGGGCCTCTTTGCATCTATGAATGCTGGTATCGAAATTAGAGACGAGGTAGCTATCGACTCTATGGTGATTACTAAATCCGGCAGTGAACGGATCATCCGTTTTGCCTTTGAAATAGCCACTCGTAGAAAAAAACAACAAAAGGTTACCTGCGTTGATAAAGCTAATGTTTTTCGTTCAATGGTTTTTTTTCGTCAGATATACGATCGCATATCTAAAGATTATCCCAACATCTGCCGAGACTATGCTTATATTGATGCGGCCACCTTGTATTTAGTGCAACGACCGCAAGAATACGACGTGATTGTCACTGAAAATATGTATGGCGATATTTTGTCTGATCTGGCCGCTGGTTTGGTCGGTGGTATGGGTATGGCACCTTCTGCTGACATTGGCGATAATTCAGCTGTTTTCCAGCCATCGCATGGGACGGCCCCCAATATTGCTGGTCAAAACATCGCCAATCCGATTGGCATGATTTTGTCTGTGGAATTGATGCTGTCTTGGTTGGCCGAGCAACAACAAGATCCTGTTTGTGCTGAACAAGCTCAACGCCTATCGTATGCAGTCAATCAGGTATTGTCTAAAAAAGGTATCGCCACTCCGGATTTGGGCGGCAATTTAACTACGACCGAACTTGGCGAGGCTGTGGCAACTTCATTAAAAACTTTGTAGCCATAAAGATTAATTAAAAATTATAGATAATTGAAAAGGAGTTCGTTGTGAGAAAAACAATCAATGAGGTAGATTACAATATTAAACCAGAGGTAGATTTATCAGGTGCAGATTTGAGTGGAGCTGACTTGACTCGTGCCAATTTAAAAAAAGCGACCTTAGTTAAAACGGACTTGACCGAGGCGGTTCTGGCGTATGCCCAACTGAAGGATGCTATTCTGAGAAACGCGATCTTGAAAAATGCAGATCTACACAACGCCCTGATGATTAAGGCAGATTTGACTGAAGCTGATCTGGAAGGGGCAAATTTACACGCTGAAAATTTAACCAAGGCGGTAATGGTTAAAGCCAATTTGCAGAATGCAGATCTTGGCAATGCCATTATGACCGACGTTGACTTAACCAACGCTAACTTGAAAGGAGCCGATCTTTCTCGCGCTAATTTGCGGATGGCAAATCTAACTGGTGCAGACCTAGAAGATGAAAATATGACCAATACCAATCTGGTCAATGCTACCATGATCGGCGCAGACCTCTCCCGTTCTGATTTGAGAAGGGCAAATTTATCTGGTGCTAATTTAACAGAAGCCAAATTGGTTGAAACTAAGCTAACCTATGCCAATCTGCGTGGCACTAATTTGGAAGGTGCCGACCTGACAGGTGCCAATTTCTCTGCTGCAGTGTACGATTCTAGTACTAAGTTCCCAGAAGGTTTTGACCCAAATGGTGGTTACGAAGTCGATATGATGGAAAAACCGAAGATAATGGGCGACTATAAAGGGAAGGCCAAAACCGCTATTCAAGGACGACTGAACGGTCTTAAATGCTATGCTTACGCATATCAATACTTTAATTCTGAGCTGCATCTAGAAACAAAGCCGTCGCCTCGAGTGACAATTGAAAGTTCGGCCTCAGAAAAGATTGGTGGTGATTATCAATTTCCCAATCGCAACGGCGACAATCAAATCATTGTCAAAATTCCAACTACTAGGGACAAAAAACTAACTCATATTCGTGTTTTTAGAACACATGCTGTGGAAACAGTCCAAGATGCAGAAAGTTCAGAACTTTATTCTCTAGTCGAATTGGAAAATTCACCGCTAGACCCAGAATTATCTATCCGAGATGATCATGGAGACAATGAATTGCACCAACCAATAGTTAGTGCTTTTAAACTGGCTGCTGATGTAAACCTGAGTGGTCAAAACCTCTCAAGCATTGATTTTAGTGGAGCTGATCTTAGAAATGCGGGCATGTTACATGCTGATATGCACGGCATTTTTGCTTCCGATGTACGAATGAGTGGTTCAAACATGACCGAGGCTGACTTTTCCGATGCCCAACTAATCGGAGCAGATCTCAGCCGAGTGGAAGCTAAAGGTGCAGACTTTCAACGTGCGGTAATGCGGGTAGCGGATTTGTCAGAAGCAGATTTCAGTGGATCAGACATGGAACATTGTGTTCTCTTACAAGCTAACTTGGAAAATGCCAATTTTACAAACGCTAATTTAGCTAAAGCTAATCTACGAGAGACTGACTTGTCGGGTGCGAACTTCACTGGTGCAGATTTGTCAGGTGCAGATTTGACTAATTCTAATCGAGAGACGGCCAATTTTGGTGACATCGATATTGAATCAGTTTGTGTCATCGACGAAAATACTGGTGGTTTTTTCTCTAGACTTTTGCACCGAAAAAAGAAGAAATAAGCTGTTGAAACAAATAACCGCATTTTTGGTTTGTTTGTTGGTCGGCGCGCTGTTGCTTTGGACTAATGTGCTGGCCAGTAAACAGCCGGTTACAGAGACTTTTTATGTTTTATCGACCGACAGTAAACTGAAACTTCGAGTAGAAAACCAGCTCGTAACGGCTACAGTGGATGGAATACTACTCAACCAAATCTCATCTCCTACATCGATGGTCACCCTGACCTTAAAACCAATCTGGAACCTAAATAACCAACAAGATTCTGTTGCCCGTCAACTGAAAGCTGAATTCCAAATCAAATTGACTGGTTTTCCAGGTATGATTCGAGAACTTCCTAACCGAGAAAAGGTTAAGTTCACCTTAAAGGGACGAATACAGCCGCAGCTAGCAAAAATTGAGAACCCAACATTTGACTACCAGTTAGAGAAAATTCAAGCAGAAGGTATCTATTTTTTGGCTGATAAGGAAACCAAAATTAAAAGTGAAGGCGATTTATTCAAAATGAAGGCTAACCTGGACTTAGTCAAGTTACAGCCATCTGGCTCACGCTCTTTAATGGCCTTGGAATTAAGTTTGATAATGTCCAATATCAAACCCAACACAACAGTAACAAGAGAGATGGAGACTAACAAAAAGATAGGCAAATATAAGGTTGTTACTTTCAAACAGTTATCCGATTATCCGCTAAAAGTAGATGACTACGCCAAACTGTCCACGCCCGAAGGAGTCGTTGAATTGGATCTCAACAAACAAATTCCAGAGACGATTCTAAAACTGAATGGAAAATCGGTGGCAATCGAAGGATTTATGTTGCCAGTAGTATCAGAAAAAGGATGGATCAGTGAGTTTATGCTTCTTAAAGATACACAAGCTTGTTGTTTTGGCATAATACCCGAACTTAACGAATGGGTCTATATAAAAGTTGGTAGCAAAGGTAAAGGGGTCAAGGCCAAACGAAAAGTTCGATTCTTGAACAACGTACCGGTAATCGTCAAAGGCAAACTACTGGTTGGTTCTCAAATGGACCCGAATACGGGAGTCAACATCTACGTTTTACAAGCTGATGATGTGGCTGTGGCAAAAAGGTAGTTTAGAACAGGATAAATTTGTTAATGTTGAGAATCCGCCATTTAAAAAAAACTTTTCCTTCGCCTGATGGTAAGCAACAAACAATTGTCGATGTCCCTGAATTTGACTTGAATTCTGGGCAACAAGTTGCCTTGCAAGGTCAGAGTGGTTGCGGAAAGACGACCTTCCTTAACCTTGTATCTGGAATTCTTCAGGCTGATCGGCCAACCTCTAGCCAGCAACCTGAGCCCCAAATAACCATCAACGGAACTAATATAGCTAAACTTACGGAACGAGAACGGGATCAGTTTCGGGGCAGTTCTATTGGCTATATTTTTCAAACTTTTAATCTGCTGCCGGCTTATACTGTTCTCGAAAACGTGTTATTGGGTATGTATTTCAGTGGGATGGTCGATACTGATTGGGCCGAACAAATGTTGGATCAGGTGGGGCTATCCGAACGATTAAACTATCGTCCCAGCCAATTATCAGTGGGACAACAACAACGAGTTGCTGTTGTACGGGCCTTGGTAAAAAAACCCAATTTGGTGCTGGCTGATGAGCCAACTGGTAACTTGGACTCATTACAGGCTCAAACTGCCTTGCAATTAATTCGCCAAATC
The DNA here is from genome assembly GCA_964451145.1 of uncultured bacterium. Lineage (GTDB taxonomy): Bacteria > Poribacteria > WGA-4E > WGA-4E > UBA9662 > TMED15. The sequence continues at coordinate 12,075 of CAYVHK010000015.1, forward strand.
TGCCAGCAACAGAATGCAGCACTTTTATTGGTCAGTCATAACCAAAATCTGCTTGATCAATTTGAAGATTGCCGTCTTTTTTCCGATATTAACCAAACCTAAGTAACGACTACAATGTCTCACCTAAAACGAAAAATCGGCTTATTCCTGATGATTCGACGTGCAATGCGACAGCACGCCCTATCTACTGCTATTACAGCGATCTCGGTAGCTCTGGGTTGCGGCCTAGTACTTTCAGTCTGGCTCATCAAGATCCAAAGTTATCAAGCATTTTCTGGTGGAGCAGTCGGATTTGATGCTGTTTTAGGTGCACGTGGTAGTCAGTTGCAGTTGGTGCTAAATACGGTATTCCACCTAGAAACATCTGCTGGTAATATTCCTTGGTCCCTGTACAAACAAATTGAAAAAGATCCAAGAGTTAAGGCTGCAGTTCCTTATGCTCTGGGGGATAATTACTACGGTTACCGTATTGTTGGTACAACAGTTCAATTGTTCTCTGACTCTAGCGACTTATCGGTTCGAGACGGGCGTCTATTTCAAGGTAGTGCACAAGAAGCGGTCATCGGCCATATGGTCGCACAAAAAATGGACTTGACCGTTGGTTCAACTTTTCATCCGTATCATGGTTTAAATTTTGATCCCAACGCTAAACATGACCAAACCTATAGCGTAGTTGGCGTTTTACGACCCAGTAATACACCCGCCGATCGAGTAATTTGGATTCCGATTGAGAGGGTCTTTCGGGTTGAAGGACACGTGCTACGTGGTAGTGGAGAAATGTACCAAGCAAAGGCTGACCAAGTGATCCCTGATCAGCATAAAGAAGTCAGTGCTGTGATGTTAAAACTTTCCAGCCCGCAAGTTGGCTTCTTTCTGGATCAGATGATTAACAAACAAGGTAAAGTGGCTACTATCGCTTGGCCAATCGGCAAAGTAATGGCTGATTTATTCGATAAAATTGGGTGGATGAACCGTGTGATGGAAATGATTGCTTATTTGGTGATGGTCGTGGCCGGATTCGCTATTCTGGTAGCTATTTACAATACTATCAGTGAACGCCAGCGAGAGTTCGCTATAATGAGAGCGTTAGGCGCTAGTCGACAGAAGATTTTTTCGGTCATACTATTTGAAGCCGGCATTATTGCCTTTATCGGTAGCTTGATCGGATATGTAATCTATACGCTCATTTTTATGGTAACCGCAACCGTCATTCAAAATCGAGTCGGTGTCGTACTTGATCCTCTGAATTTGGAAGGGCAAGCTTTAATCGTTGTGATTATTTTACCTGTTGCGACTACCCTACTCGGTTTATTGGCTGGCATTGTACCTGCATTTAAAGCGTACCAAACTGACGTCGCAACCCATTTAATTCCCAGAGATTAGGAATAAAAATAATAATCCAATGTGGCGAAGTTTACAACACTTTTGGCCAATTAATTTATCAGTTTTGCTAGCGATTGCAACAGCAACCGCAGTATTAACTGGTGCATTATTGGTGGGAGATTCGGTTAGAGGTAGCCTGAGGAAATTGACCTTAGAGCGCCTAGGCCCAACTGACTATGCTTTAACCGCAAAACAGTTTTTTCGTCAATCTCTAGCGAACGATATCGGGAAGGAAACAACGAAACTATCGTTTTCTACGGTCTTACCTATAGTTTCGCTAACTGGCACTGCTGTTCAGCCTAGAAGTAAAGCGAGACGCACCAATATAAATATTTATGGACTATCGGCGGAGTCAGATCAATTCTGGAACACAAAACTGTCCAAGGAAATAACGGAACGATTGAGGCCATCCAGCCAACAAATTTTTCCCTCGATCGTTCTGAACCAAGTGCTTGGACGGGAACTGCAAGTTGAAGTTGGAGAGACGGTTGTTCTCTCTTTCGAAAAACCTCCGGACGTTCATCGTGAGTTTATGCTAGGCCGACGAGATTACAATAATCTAGTCCAATCACTGCGCCTAATTGTAACTTACATCGTCCCTGACCAAGATATAGGCCGATTTAGCTTGCAAACTGCTGAGTACCTACCAGCAAACGCTTATGTTGACCTATTGGTTTTACAAAAATCGATCGCACGAGAACAACAAGTCAATACAATTCTACTAGCCTCGCCACAAATATCTGCCGAGGAATGGCAAACAAAACTCAAAAGAGCCCTTCGTTTTACTGATCTGGGTTTGGTTTTTCGGCCCAATAATAAAGATTTCTTAATGGTTGAAAGTCGGGATTTCATCCTACCTTCTAACTTGGCCACCACTGTAAAGAACTGTGCGGAGGAACTTCATCTAAAAACACAGCCCATTTTTACTTACCTTGCCAATCGAATCACAGCTGGTAATCAACATATTCCTTACTCCACAATTACAGCAATGAATTTAGATCAAGCCAATTCTAACGAAGAAAAACCACCACTTTTTCTTAATGATTGGGCTGCCGACCATCTTGGTTTGAGCAAAAATGATCAGGCTGAAATTGAAATTGAGTATTTTCTGCCCAATGCTGAAAAGGATTTTCAAACTGAAATTGCACAGTTTCAATTCCAGGGGGTGATCGAAATGATTCAACTCGATCCGGAGATGGCTCCTAGCTTGCCAGGTGTTCAATCAGCAGACGACATATCGGATTGGGAGGTGCCGTTTCCGATTGACTATGAGCGAATTCGCCCTGAAGACGAAGATTACTGGGATTTTTATCGAACTACGCCCAAGGCCGTCATTCTTCTACAAACCGGCCAACATCTTTGGAACAGCCGTTTTGGACAATTAACCTCACTGCGAATTCCCATAAATGATGGGTCTCTGCTTCAGACCAAAACAATACTAGAAAGAACAGTTTTAGACCAATTGACACTAGCTGAAGTTGGTTTTCATTTGCAAGATGTAAAAAAAAGTGGACTGTCCGCTGCCACTGGTAGTAACGACTTTAGTGCTTTGTTTGTTGGACTAAGCTTCTTTCTTATTTTATCTGCTTTACTCATTATCAGCTTATTGTTTCGATTAGGAATTGAAATTCGACAGCAAGAAGTGTACTTGCTTCGTGCTGTCGGATTTTCAATTCGAAAAGTACAACTACGTCTGGCCGGAGAAGGCTTAATTTTAGCCATAATTGGCTCGATAGTTGGATTGGCCTTGGCTGTCGGCTATGGCAGTTTGATGGTGTATGGGTTGCGAACATGGTGGGTTGGCGCCGTTGGTACAACGGCACTTGAATTACATGTATCAACGAACAGTTTGGTAATTGGTTTTGTCATTAGTGTAATTACATCTCAATTAACTATGGGGTGGGTTGTAAGACAACTAGCGACTGACACTCAACGGATTAGCCGTCTCCCTCAAAATATCCGGTGGATAATAGGAGGAGTTTGCCTAATAATTGCAATTGGAACGACGGCCTACGCCTTTTTTACTGAACTGTCTCCCCTTCCATTCTATCTATCTGGTACTTGCCTTATGGTATCCGGATTAGCCTGCTTTTCAGGCTGGTTACATCGCAGACGGACTACTCGATTTAGTAATCATATTATCTCAAGTATCAGGAATACAGCACGTCAGCCCAGCAGAAGCCTGCTATGTGTAGCTTTAGTAGCTTGTGCTAGTTTTGTGGTTGTAGCAGTAGGAACTAACCGTCAACCATCGATTGAATCAACATCATTTAAGCAGGCAAGAACAGGTGGCTTCACTCATCTAGCACAGACTGACATTCCAATTTTAGCTGATCTTGAACAATTTGATTCAGTGTTAAATGGGTCAGTTTTTCCTTGTTTGACCTTACCTGGTGATGATGTGAGCTGCCTCAATTTATTTCAACCACAACGGCCTCAACTGATTGGCTTTTCTACAGAACTTATTCAACGCAGTGGATTCCAATTTCAGCAGACCATAGATCATAGCTTGGACAACCCATGGGAGCTGTTGGAGCAGGATCTGGGGGCTGCCATTGTGCCAGTCATTGGGGATTATGAGTCGGTTAGGTGGACTTTAGGCTTGGGAATAGGTGAAAAAATATCCATGCAGAATGAATTCGGTCAGACAATCGAATTCCAATTCGTTGCTTTATTGAAAGATAGTATTTTTCAGAGTGAGCTCATCATCTCGACCCTCCAACTTCAGCAACATTTCCCAAAACAATCTAGTAACCGAACCTTCTTGATTAATTCTGATCAAATTGACATAGCACAACAGTTGGAAAAAGAATTCAGCTCATACGGTTTTGATGCTGTTTCAACTATTGATCGACTCAAAAGTTTTCATCTGGTCAAGCATACTTACATGTCAGTATTTCAGGTGATTGGTGGCTTAGGTCTCATGCTTGGTACTATTGGATTGGCGGTTGTTTTGGTGAGAAACACTATTGAACGGAAAAAGGAATTAGCCATATTACAAGTCTTCGGTTTCAAGCGATCAATTTTGTCTGCTATGTTGCTAGCCGAAAATACTTTTTTAATTTTATCTGGTTTGTCCATTGGAACGCTTTCAGCTTTTTTGGCTGTTATGCCCCACCTATTGTCGCTTGGTAGCTCGATGCCGATAATTTCCCTAATTGGAACGATATTGACTATCTTGGTCGTTGGTGTGGGATCTAACTGGTTAGCAATTCAAATGACTACCCAATTGCCTCTCCTGCCAACCCTAAAATCAGAATTTTAGTCATCAATCTGTATTTTTATTTTGAACTGAAAACCATTGAATTTGCTTCATGTTGGTTCGGGGTGGTGGTGGAAAATGATCCCCACGCTGGCTTGACAGTCCTTTGTTTGGTCCACTGACAAATTTCTGATTAGGCAAGCCGGCTAATTGACCATCGACAATCCAACTCAAATCTGTCCCATAGAGTTGACTGACCAAAATATCAGTCAATCGGTTAAGTCGATGATAGTGGATAGAATCGTTGGACAAGTCGAATTTCTCATTGGGATCTTCATCTAAATCAAACAATTGTCGTTGGTTGCCCACTGGATAGTAAATCAGTTTGTAGCGACCATCATGCACCATGCGAGTAGCAAAGGCATCTTCACCTACTTCGCCATAAAACGAATCTCGTTTCTGGTTACCGACCATCGACAATCCTTCTACTGTCGGAGGAATATCGATGCCTGCCAGATGAAGAAGTGTTGGCATTACGTCGGCCCAGCCGACCAGACGATGATCTACTTGGTCAATACCAACTCGATCATCGTTATTAGCTCCTACCAAAATCATAGGAATGTTAGCTGAGTATTCGTAAAACAGCCGTTTGGCCCACATACCATGATTACCTAGCATATCCCCATGATCTGAAGTAAAACAAAGTATCGTATTGCTGAGTATGCCTTCTTCTCGAAGGGTGCCGATTAAAAGGCGTAGTTGGTGGTCAATATGTGTACAAAGAGCATAAAATGCTCGACGTACCAATCGAATTTGCTCTTCTGCCGAATCTTGTTGGTAAAAAAAAGAACCTCGACTGATATTGCCTTGAATAGCGAAACAGTTTTGCTCATCAGCCCATTGACCCGCTTGGGGACGGTCAATGGACAATTGTTGATACAAGTCGAGATAAGTTGGTAAAGGTACTAATGGTGGGTGTGGATGCCGATAGGAAATGAACCAAAACCCAGGCCGATTTGGATCACGACGTTTGATGGTTCTCGACATCTGTTGAGTAGCCCAATTAGTAGCATGAGTGTGTTCTGGAAGATGCCAAGGGCGCCAACCATATTCGTTATTGCTCATGCCATGCCAAAATTGTTGGCCAACGTAACCTTGATCGGCCAAAAACATTTCGTAATCGTCGGTTACTCCGTATTGGGTGCGTCCCTCTTCATCCAAAATCACATCATCAAAGCCTATGCGGTTGCGTTGGGGATAAACGTGCAACTTACCAACGGCAGTAGCTTGATAACCAGCTGAACGGAAAGTTTGAGCCATTGTCGGTAGTTCTGGCATGGTTAGTGTTTCACCAAACACCCGATCACCATGCGTTCGGGGAGTCGAGCCAGTCATTAATGTTCGACGAGCGGGAATACAAACTGGACATTCAGAATAAGCATTAGAAAATCGGGTGCCGCTTCGAGCGAGAGTATCTAAAGTTGGTGTTTGAATGACAGGATGTCCCGCTGTTCCAAGTAATGCGGCTGGCCAGTGATCAGTACTAATCAGTAATATATTAGGTTTATCTTCCATGATTTGATTGACCTCAGCTTTTGTGTTGTACTTGCTTACATATAATGGCTAGCAATTTGATAAGCACGATCAACATCTTGGTTGGTTTTGAACAGACTTTGAAATTGGTGCCAAGCATCTAATCGACCTTCAGGACTAAAAAAAGAATTAGATAAAATCCTGTTACTGTAATCGACTATCTCTTGCAAGGCCCACTCTAATACATAGTAGTCGATAATAGTGGGTTCTGCTTGTTTAGAACTTAGCAGACTAAAATACTGCTTTAAATTATTCTCATTTTCACCGAAAAAAAATAAATCTCTTTCTTTTGGGGCTAAGATAGCGTTGTCCCAGTCGATAATATACAAACCTCCGCTACTAGCCATAATAATATTATCCTCGTGAATATCTCCATGACACAAAACATAATCTGACTTTCTCGACCGCAATTCATTTCCCAACTGTTCAGTTACTTGTAACAAACTTGTTAACTCGGATTTTCGTTCTTGAATAAATCTCATCCAATCTATGATAAGTTGGTCGTGGCAATCAGGTTTTCGATTGGAACAAACAATAGAGTGAAATTCTGGCTGGAATTTAGTGAAGTCTTCAGTCGGCAAGTCAATTTGATGGTTAACTCGTTTAGTCAGTTCATGTAGAAGAGCGGCAATAGCGCCAATTTCCTGTCGCACTGTGGTTAGTTGTTGGTCATTGAGACCTGACTGCATTACTGTCAAACCTTCAAGGTACGGATAGACAACCAAACCATAGTTTTCTATTCTTGCTACTGTTTGGCCGTATTTATGGCTCAAAGGTGGTAAGACCGGAAAGTTGTAGCCGGCCAATAGTTGTATCAAATCGTTGGTTTTCAGAACAGCATTGCTGTTTTTAACTAATCGGACAAAAACGGTATTTTCGCCTGTTCCTCGATAGCACCAAGAACCTTCACCGATTGGCAGAAAGTCTAGTTTTCGTAGATTTAATTTATAGTAGCAATTGATCAGGTCTCTGATTTGTTCAATTGGTAGGGCTGGTTCGTTTTTCACAAAGACCTAAAGGGCGTGGGGATTATGACCACTCAACAACAGGTTATGTCTCAAAATTTCGCCTTCTCCATTTTTGGTGCCGACTGGCATATAATGAATAACTATTGCTCGACGATCACGGTTGGATTGGTTGGGTTTAGTTTGATGGAGTGTCAAGCAATGATGCACCATACCGTATCCCGATTTCAAAGGTATGGGAACAGCTCGGTCGTCACTGACATCAACCGATAGTAATGCTGGTAATTCCTGCCCTTTTTGTGTGGCACGACTGTGATTAGGTCGTTTTTCCAAGTGAGAGCCTGGGATAACATTCATGCAACCATTTTCGGTATCAGCATCATCAAGAGGTAACCAAATGCTGACCAATTCAGCCGGTTCGCAACGCCAATAACCGTTGTCCTGGTGCCAAGGTACCGAGCCACCAATTTTGGCTGGTTTGTAAAGGGCCTGATCATGAAATAGTTGGATATTGGGACCGATCAGACTGGTGGCAACATCAAGCAATGGTTGATGAAATAGCAGTTGGCGAAAAGTGTCGCTTTTTTCCCACATTTTCATTACTTGAAGCATTTCCTTCTGTCGATAGTTAGTCTTATCAGCCGTTACCGCAAGATTTCGCCATCCTTGGCCATCTGTTCGAGACTGTTGTTCAAATACCTTATCGTACGACCAACGCAGTTTCTGAAGGTAATCTTTATCAATTAATCGATTCGGGATTTCTAAGTATCCTTCCTGTTGGAAAGTGTGGATTTGTTGAGCATTTAACTGCAATGTACTTCACCTCTCAAGCGCTGAAATTGGCTCCTGATCAATGTCTAAAACAACTCCGAAAGACTTGACCAAAATCTGTGGTGGACGGGCTGGCCGTTGTCGTTCGAAGTCAAAATAGACCCACTCAGTTTGAGCTTCAAAAATCGGTGTGGTTTGATGGTAAATTCGATACTGTCTCGTACTCCTCGTTTTCTCAAATCCTGAAATCCAAGTCTGAATAGTCAACAATTGATGAGCAAAGGCCGGCTTCAGATAGTCTAAACAATGACGGCGAGCGAACCAACCCGCTCTGCTTTGTTGGTATCGCTCAGGAGACCAACCATTAGCAGTTGAGTGCGCGACCGCTACATCTTGCATCCAATGAACATAAATGGTGTTGTTGACATGCCCGTTGGTATCGATGGCCGATGGTGAAACTACAATAGTTTGTTGATAAACCCGAATCAACATAATATCCTTTTGTCCCTCATTATAGTCAATTTCCCACTCAATGTAAACCCAAGCGAAATCACCTAATCTGTCTTGTGGTATAATTCAGTATGACTCAAAAACGATTGTCATGAGCAGAATACAAGGTGAAAAAAGCTGAAAAAGTTGAACGTATACAAAACATCCTAGAACAATTGTATCCTGAAACGCCAAGTCCATTGTCCCATAATAGTTTGTATACTCTGTTAGTGGCAGTAATGCTCTCAGCACAAACGACAGATAAGAAGGTCAATGAAACTACGCCAACGCTGTTTAACTTGGCGGCCACACCTCAGCAGATGGCTAAATTACCCGAAACTACCATTAAGCAGGTTATTTCCAAGATCGGACTATCCAACACGAAAGCTAAAAATTTGAAGCGACTCAGTCAAATGCTGGTTGATCAATATCAAGGTCAAGTCCCAGATAACTACACTGACTTAGAGACGCTTCCTGGTGTAGGACATAAAACGGCTAGCGTTGTCATGGGACAAGGTTTTGGTTATCCTGCATTTCCGGTTGATACTCACATTCATCGGTTGGCCTATCGATGGGGGCTATCCAACGGTAAAAATGTAGTACAAACGGAGAAAGACCTCAAGCGTCTTTTTCCAAAATCAAAGTGGAACAAACTTCACTTGCAGATAATTTTTTTTGGACGTGAATATTGTCCTGCGCGCCAACATAAGACGAACCAATGTCCGATTTGTTCTTGGGCGGGAATCAAAAACAGGCTATAGCCATACATCAATGGGGCGTGCATCCGATGCTTGACGTAAGTGGGGTTGTTTGATATACTGGCGCAACTTGGTGTTACGTTGTGACGGTTCATCTTTTATCGCCTACTGGGGTAGGTAGGATATCTATTTCTAATGAAATTTGAGGGCATTTACACCCCCATCATTACTCCGCTCGATGAACAGGGAAAAGTTGATTCCGCCGGTCTGGTCCGACAGATTAATAGACTGTTGGGCAATGGCATACATGGCTTATACTTGCTTGGTACATCAGGTGAGTTCGCAGCTTTGAGTGAAACTAGCCGACAAATTACAATCGAAACGACAGTAGAAGCGGTTCAGAAAAGAGTGCCTATTATTTGTGGGGCGATGGATGCCAGTACAAGTCGGGTTATATCGAACATTGAGCTTGCCCAACGGCTGGGGGTGACGGCGGTCACTACTACTCCACCCTACTATTACCCTTCCTCAAACCAAGAACTGAAGGATTTTTATAAAGAGATATCCGAAAGTACTGGTTTGCCAGTCATGATGTACAACATTCCATCGATGGTCAAGACAAATATGCAGCCGGAGATAGTGGTTGAAATTGTCGATCAAAATCCAAATATTGTTGGAATAAAGGACAGTACTGCTGATTGGACTATTTTTCTCAAACTTCAATCCTATTTGGGAAATCGAGAAAATTTCTCGATCTTGCTAGGATCTTATACTATGGCTGGTGCAGCAATTATTTTTGGAGCTGAAGGTGCAGTAATTTCTATTTCCAACGTGGATCCAAAAACTTCAGTTGAATTGTATCAGGCCGCCCATGACCAACGCTTAGATAAACTTCGGGAGTTACAGCTTAAGCTGTTAGACCTCGGCAAATTGTATAGTTATGGTAACGGGATTAGTTGCCTTAAGGCGTGTGTCGAAATTTTAGGTGTTTGTTCATCCCATACTACTGCTCCTTTAGCTCCAGTAAGCAACAAGGCTAAAGGTCAACTCACTCACCTCTTACGTTCTCATCAACTTTGTTAGATGCGTAATCCTACCCGTAATCTCAACCCAACTAATGAGCAAAAATGACAAATCTGATGCCTAGCGGCCCTAAAGTGCAAGTGCCAGAAGTCTTATCTTCAGAACAAGTCACCTTTTTTGTCGAAAACGGATATCTGGCTGTACCTGACCTTATTTCGGATAATGAGGTTGAAGAATTGAGAACTGACACCGTCAAACTAGCCAGGGGTGGCTATCCTTGTGAGACACTCGAGCCCGTTGATAATAATTTATCGGATCAAGCTGTATTGGCCTCAATTTTGTGTATTCATCAACCACATTTCATTAGTCAAGTAATCGAAAAATACGTCAGACATCCTCAAATTTGTGGGGCATTGAGCCAAATCACTGCAGCTCACGTCCCATTTTGGGATGGTAGTGTTAAATGTATGCAATCGATGTTATTTGTCAAACCGCCCGACTTTCAAGGACAAGCTTGGCATCAAGACGAAATTTATATTCCAACGAGAGATCGATCTTTAATTGGCGCTTGGATTGCTATGGACGATGCCGATATTAAAAACGGTTGTTTGTGGATTATTCCTGGATCACACCGTCAAGGCTACCTTTATCCTCAACGATCTCATCAAAATTCAGATGAATTTGACTTTTCGAATGAGAGTTATGGCTTTGATGAAACGGAAGAGGTGGCAATTGAGGTGCCAGTTGGTACTATAGTCTTCTTCAATGGTTATCTTTTACATCGTTCTCGTAAAAATAGAAGTCAAACTTACCGCCGAGTATTGGTAAATCACTATTGTAATTCCTGGTCATTGTTACCTTGGAATATAGCTGAAGGAGAAAATGTAGCCAGTGCGGATCGGCGATCTGTGTTACCAGTAGCAGGAAGCGACCCCTATGTTTGGAAAGGTTACGAGCCAATGCCAAATAATGTTTGGTTGCGACAATGTAAAGCTCTCAAAGAAACCGAAGTCGGTTGAGCATATTTATTACGCAATTGGCGAAATTTGAAAACCCAATAGCCTTGTGCTATACTGGAAAAATCATAACAGTCAGCAAACTGCTGAACTTTTAAGGAGTAAAGATGAAGCGATTATCAAAATTGGTGCAAATCAGTCTGATCTTTGGGTTGGTGCTGTCACTGATCGGTTGCCAAGAGGCAATCAAGAGAGGCATTAAATCCGTTACCGCAGGTAACTCATTAAAGAACATGCCAGCCATTTTCCCCGATGAAGAAAATTTGCCAGAAGGGCATAGCATTCTTGATATGGAAGTGGCACGTGAGCAGTTTGATCCGGATGCCGCTCCTCGAAATAACGGTATTGTTGTCACCAAAGATGGAATCGAATTTTCGATTGTTTATTGGCGGAGTGCTGACCTTGACTTTAAGTACAATCGAGGAAATAACGCATCTATCTTCTACGAACGCGAAGCCGCTCATCAAGGTGATAAGTGCGACGTATTCTACGTTAAAATCACCAATAATCGTGAACAGAAGGTTATTTTCGACGTCAAAAAATGCCGAATTGTCGATCAAGGCGAAAATATGTATGGTGGGCATAACTATGAGGATTTGAAAGAACGTCTGATGATGATGAGTCGAATTGGTGGGATAATGGTCAAAAATGGACTGGAGCAAGCCAAAGGATTTTTGTTAGAAAAGCAAGTTGCAAAGATCGAAGACGGAATACCACCTGGTGAATCGGTTGAAGGATTTATGGCTTTCCAACAAGTAAAGCTCAATGCTGTTGGTCTATCAGTACAAATCCCAGTTGAAAGAGCACCACCAGAAGGGACGGCAGCTCGTTATCAAACTGTGCCTTTTGAATTCAAATTTAAGCACGACCGAGGTATTCGCTTAGCCCAGCCCCCACCAAAACGATATTAAATTTGGATTGGAATTGACACTTCTATCTAGCGAGTGGGTGAGAAATTACCCATTCGCTATTTTTTTGCCAGTTGGTAGATCGCCATGCTACCGTCCTCGTAATACAGTATTAGCTTATCATCAATTAATTCGAAGTTAATCTGACCGTCGAACATCTTCATCTTAACTGGAAGTTGACTCGTGGGTAAAATCGTTATGACTGATTCGGTCTGGCTCTTAATCTGGTCTTTTTGGACCGATAATGTACCTTTAGCCCGCACGGATAGGTAACCACCTGTGATTAATGGTAGATTAGTCTCTGATTGCCAAGCACCAGTTTCACTAATTGTTATGCTGGCTTTGAGAAAATGGTTGGCTGGTCGGTAGTGGCTGAGTTGCCAGTATCCCACCAAATTAGCTGGCACTAACACCTGTTGTGTAGGCCGAGTAACTGGGATTGTATCTTCTGATCCACAGCCTATTAGAAAAATCCAGGACAATAAGAACGGAATAAAGAAAACTATATTATTTCTCGAGCTTGACATAAGTTTCAATCTTTCGTATTCTATTAATCGATTACAAATGGAAATTTGAAAGGAAGACAGAATCAAGATGGGAAAAAGCTTAATTGTCGTACATCCTCGTTTTGACTTAGTTTGGCCCTTTGCCGCTGATCACCTACATACACTGTGGAAAAAAGATGGCCCCGTTGCATTTCATCGGTTGGACAACGAAAATGAGCAAATGTTGGGTCAGATTATTGATAATACGGATGGTATTGTTCGTTTGGCTACATTGGGCATCGCTGTTACCAAAGCCTGCTTGGAAAAATTTACTGTTCTGCAAGAAGCCACTTTTCAGGGTAGTTACGGCCGTAATTTGTCGGAAGAAACCAATCAATATCTGAAAGAACGTCAGATTCGGACTTATGACCATCCTAGTGAAGGTTTTTGGGGGCAAACTGTTTCTGAATATGGATTGGCCTTGACTTTGTCCGGTCTGCGTCGGATCCCACAACTTCATCGTGAAATTTTAACCTCCTTGGATCCGTGGAATTACAGTCCTCCCGGTGGTATTGGTCGTCCCGGTGCTCGTGGACATCAGTTTGGAGACAACCCTGATTTTACTAGCGGAACGATTGCTGGCAAACGAGTTCGTATCGTTGGTGTTGGCAACATAGCTAGGCGTTACGCTAGTTTTGTCAGCATGTTGGGAGCCGATGTAGCCGCTTGGGACCCTCACGCGAGTGAACCTTGTTTTCATCGAGCCGGTGCTAGAAAAGAATGGCATTTAGATCAGTTGGTCAAGGATGCTGAAATTTTTGCCCCCATGGTTCCTTTATGGGAATCTACACGGGGTATTGTCACAGCAGCCCACATCAATGCTCTTCCCAAAGGATGTTTGGTTGTACTAGTTACCAGAGCTGGAATTTGTGATGTTGATGCCATCCGACGACGGGTTTTAGCTGACGAAATCAGTTTAGCTGCCGATGTTTGGGATGTAGAGCCACTACCATTAGATGACCCGCTTTTGGGCCGTCATAATGTGGTGCATACACCTCACAATGCGGGCCGAACTATTGATGCTAACAAGAGTTGGGCCGAGAAATTGGCAGTCCAGTTCCAACCTGTCAATTAGTTACTCAGTCTTGTTGCCAAAGGTTTCGCAAATAAGTGGCAGCCTTTCTCATTGACTCGATAGGATCTGATTCTCCTTCGTAGACGATAGAAATCCCGCCGTTGTAATTTAAATCTTTCAGAATCTTGATGATTTTGGGGTAATCCAGCCACTTTTCAACGCCAGAGTCGATGTGGTAAAATTTTGTGCGAACATAGACCGCATAGGGGGCTGTTTTCGCGATACTGTCATAGCAGTCAAACTTTGGAGTGGCTTGACCGTCGCTACCGCTAGCTCCTGGTGAACCGGCATATTGACCTGTATCAACAATATGAACAAAATAGGGGTGGTTGGTTTCGTTCAACGCCCTCATTAGATTGTCGCCTGTACGAGTAACATTGTTATGATTATGGTTTTGTAATCCAACAATGATACCTTTTTGGTAGCCGTACTCGGCTACTTCCTTGAATCCTTGAATCATTGGCGGCCAAAGTTCTTCTTCATCGGAACAATCTTTTGGTACGTAGGCAGCAAATACTCGCACTAATGGGCAACTCATGAAATTAGCGACGTCTATCCAATTTTTGATGTTAGCAATCTGATCTGGATGTTGTTCCACCGGTACGCCAAAGTTATTACTAATACCTATGTAACCAATCGGTAAGCCCTTTTTTTGCAAATCCATTTTCAGGTTTCGTAGATAATCGCGGTCGGTCGATTCAAAAGCGCTGGAATGAAGTTCAATCTGGTCTAAGTTAAGGTCGGAGACGATTTGGGCGAACTCGGTAGCCGTTGTACCCCGAACGTTCAATGACATGGTACCGATCTTAATCATTATTATTTCCTTTGCAGCAACATTGCTGCCAAACTTTCGGTCAGTATATCACAACATCAAACCATAGCCAAAGTTGGAGCCTACTTCTTTAAGGCTCCAATTTTCTACTTTCACCATATTATTAATTACTATAGATAAGGAAAATTATGAAGCTTTTTAGATTTGGTCCAAAAGGTCAGGAAAAACCAGGAGTCCTTGTTGATGGACAACACAAAGATTGCTCGGCTTACTTCGAAGATTGGAATCACAACTTTTTTAATAATGATGGTCTAGTTCAACTGCGTTCTTTAGTAGCAGAAAAAGGCGATAGTCTACCGGATTCACCTAAAAATGCTCGGTTTGGTCCTTGCGTCGCACGTCCACATATGCTGATGTGCATCGGTCTCAACTATTCAGACCATGCAGCTGAATCAGGTATGGCCCCCCCAGAAGAGCCGGTTATCTTTCAAAAAAGTACTAGTGCAGTGCAAGGGCCATTTGATAATGTTACCATCCCTAAGAATAGTACACACACCGATTGGGAAGTCGAATTGGGTGTTGTGATTAGCAAAAATGCACTGTATCTCGATTCAATAGAGTCTGCCAAAGAATACATTGCAGGTTATTGTATTTCTCAAGATGTATCAGAGCGAGAATTTCAAATCCAACGTAGTGGGCAGTGGACAAAAGGCAAGTCCTGTCCAACTTTCAATCCTTTAGGTCCTTATCTGTGTCCTGAATCAGATATCGGAAATGTCAATGATTTGTCGATGGAACTGAAGGTCAATGGTGAAATCAAACAATCGGGCAATACCAAAGACATGATCTTCAACGCCTATTTTCTGGTTCATTATTTGTCTCAGTTTATGTTGTTGGAAGCTGGTGATGTTTTATCCACTGGGACGCCAGCAGGAGTTGGTTCTGGTATGAATCCACCACAGTTTCTCCGAGATGGAGATGTTGTTGAATTATCTATCGATAAACTAGGTTCTCAGAAACAAAACTTCGTTGCTTATAAAAGTTAAATCTGTGTCTTTTCATCGATTGCCAAATCAACGATTTCACTTTTTTGTTCTGTTTTTTTCGTTGTGTTCGCTCATCTATGGATGGGCTACTCCATCAATTGAACAATTAATTTGGCAAGCAGATGAAAAATTCCGACAAAGTCAACTTTCTGCCTGTTTGCAAACATTGCAACAGGCAGAAAAATTGTTACTAACGACTGACCTAATGACAAACTATCAAGTTGATATTTTGTGGCGAATGTCTCGTACTTATACAGAACAAGGCAATAGAATATACCAAGTTAAGGATAAAGAACACAAAAATAGGGCCAAACAACTCTTTGTAAAAGCGGAACGGCTTGCTCGGCGTGCTGTCAAATTGTCTCCCAAAGATAGTCAATCTCATCTATGTGTTTCGATCGCAGTTGGTAGTCTAACTCAAGTCGTCGGTGTTAAGAAAAAAGTTAAACTGTCGGAAACCGTTAGAGAATTCGCAGATCGAGCGATTGAACTAGACCCAACTAATCACCGAGCTCATTATATTTTAGCCAGATGGCACCACGGAATGGCTAACGTTAGTGGGGTACTACTGGCGGTAATCAAGCTGATCTACGGTGGGCTACCACCAGCTAGTATGCAACAGGCTATTTACCACTTTCAGCAAGCAATTAGACATAATCCAAATAGTGTGGAATATCGGCTAGAGTTTTGTCGTATAGCCTTGTCACTCAAAAACTGGATCATCGTCCAACAGCAGTTAAACATGATTAATATAGTAATCGAAGACTCAACTGTCACACCCAAATTAGAAGCCGAAATCAAACAGATCCAAGCCAAAGTTGGACAACAAATGAAGTAGTTCATTTTGCATGTTTTAATTTTTCAGAGGTTGTTCATTCTTCTTTTGCTATGTTTTCTACAATCTTGTGGAACAGATTCTCGTCCTGTAACAAAAATTGGTGTCAGTGTTCCGAACATGAATACAACGGCTTACAAATTAATTCAACAAGCAATTTTAGATGAAGCTATGAACTACAATTCAAGCATGAACTCAGACCGCATCGAAATTCTGTGGAATAGTGTTCAAGATCAAGCAGCGGGAAAGAATGTAGTAGCAATAGAGCGTCAGCAAGTTAAGAATATGCTAAACCAAGGGCTGCGAGTTTTAGTCCTGAATTCTGTCGATTCTCGTTCGGCTTACGCCATATTGCGAGAAACAAAGACCCAATCTGTACCGGTTTTGACATTAGATAAGCCAATAAAAAGCGACCAGGTCATTGGTCATTTTGCAATTGATCAAGCTCAATTAGGAGAGATGGCAGCGGTTTACGCTATACAAAAACTCAAAGACAAATTACTAGCAGATCAAGTCAATATCCTAGTCTTGGAGGGACCATTGGGTTCGCCTATTTTTCGCCAATTAAAAATTGGCATCTATCGAATTTTGGACCAGTATCCGACAGTCCACGTACTTGCAAAGTACTCAGCGGCTAACACAAGTTCGGGACGGCAATTAACCAGCCAAACATTGAAAGACTATGCTCAAAATGTGCAAGCTATTATCTGTGTTAGTAGCAACCTTGCAGTTGGTGCAGTCGAAAGTGTAGATCTGTACGGTATGACAGAACAAATTATTACCGTCGGAATTGGTGCAGAACATTTGGCAATTACTCTCCTCATTTCAGGTCAACACGATGCCGAAGTTGATTTGCAACCTTATGAGCGTGGTCAGATGATTTTTCGATCGGCTCTTGACGTTTATCATGATCAACCTTTTCAGCCCCATCATGAAAATATTCAATTTGCTCCTAGCCGGATTATCACATCTTCTAACTATACTGTCTTAGAAAAAATGTGGCCAAACCTAATTTCTTCCCAAAAAGATAAACAAAATGAGTCTAACTAGAACTTAGAATTCTGTTAGTCTGAATAAACAGAATTGGTTCAAAACGGATAACTAAATGAAAAAGCAAGATTTTTTGGTTGGTATGACGATAGATAAGGTTGATTAGTGGATGCTTAACATGGGTTTTTTCTTGATATAATTTTGAGTTGGACTTTAGAATCTGGTGTTGGGAAAATTTTGCATTTCCTCGTGGAACTGTAGTGCTACACGAAGGGATGTAATACCAATTCACCATATAAATATTTGGCCTTAATCTGTCAGCTTAGTACCGAGTTGAGACACGAATATTAGTTCCGATTAGTAACCAAAAAAACGTCAGTCAAGTGTTGTAATGTTGCCATTTAGTGGTTAATTGTGATTCGTTCGACTAAGATGTGAAAGACAACCCCTGTTGGCTAGGCCAGAAGAGGAAAATATGAAATCGATAAATAGATATTCGTTACTATGACTCGCGATCAATCTAAATTGGTTTTGTACGTGAATAACCAGATCATTGGTAAAATAAAATTAACGATAAGACTATAATCATAAACCATACCTTGAAAACACCATATTTCCCTCGGACGGGAGGTTGTAATGACAATTGACTTAAGTTTTTCTGATAATTTGAATTACTGGCTTGGTTCTTTTGTTGGATTGGCAATTGGTGATCAACTTGGATCACCAATTGAAGGGAAAAAAACTGACCAATTCGAGCCAATTACAGATATAGTAGATGGTAGTTTTTGGACTGATGATACCTCTCAAGCACTCTGTTTGGCCGATAGTTTGGTAACAGTTGGCAAATTAGACCCAATCGACCAGTTGCAACGTTATGTCCGCTGGTTATTCGGAGGCTACCTGAGCAGTCAGGAATTAGCCTATGGAGCCGGCAGCACAGCACGTCAAGCTATCACAGATTTCCGGGACAGTGGTCAACCTAAACCCGTCACAAACGCTACTAGTAATGGTGCTTTGATGCGGTTAACACCTATTCCCCTGTTTTATGCTAAAGATTTGAAATTAGCAATCCAAATGTCAGGGGAAAGTGCTACCACAACTCACGGTAGTCCGATTTGTGTCGATGCTTGTCGATTATATTCTAGTCTGATTGTCAAAGCTATTGGTCGGGCCAATAAGACGACAATCCTGGAGTATCAAGCTGATTTGTGGCAGGATCGATCGTTAGTTCCTTCAGTTGATCAAGTAGCACGAGGTTCTTACCGACACAAAGAGCCACCTGAAATAAAGGGGACAATCCATATCGTTGAGGTGATGGAAGCCGCTCTGTGGGCTTTTGATCGAAGTTCGTCTTTTTCTGAAGGAGCCTTGCTGGCGGTCAATTTAGGGCATGATACTGATACTACTGGTGCTATTTTTGGCCAACTAGCCGGCGCTCATTACGGTTATGACAAAATCCCAGATCACTGGAAATCTCAGCTCGTCAATCGGGCCTTAATTGAATATCTGGCGCTCAAACTTTTTGAGCATCGCCTATAATTTTTCTCATATCATAACAAAAGGGAGATCTTATTGTTCATGTCAAATAATTCTTGGAATTTTGAAAACGTAGCTGGACCTTTTGACTTCACCGAGGGACCGGCCTGGACCGGTGAGGTGGTTTTGTTCTCTGATATACCCAACAACCGAATTATGCGTTATAACCCTTCAACTGGTGATACGGATTTGTTTCGTAAAAATACCAATGAAGCCAACGGACTAATGCATGATTCAGGAGGCCGACTTTACGCATGTGAAGGAGGTGGGCGCTGTATTGCTCGTTATAACTCAGACGGTTCTCGAGATGTGATTGTCGACCAATTGGATGGAAAACGCCTCAACAGCCCAAACGATTTGGCTTTCGATTCGCAAGGACGAATTTGGTTTACTGACCCTAGATATGGTAATAAAACTGACGATTTGGAATTGAATCATCAATCGGTCTTGAGAGCTGATTTAGAATCCGACGGTAGTTGGTCTCTTCAACAGATGACTAGTGATACGACCAAGCCAAACGGCATTCTTATTTCGCCTGATCAGTCTTGGCTTTACGTAGCCGAAAGTAACTATGGTCCTGGTACTAATGCTGATCTGAGATCGTATCCGATCAAATCAGATGGAACATTGGGCGATTGTGAAATCCTGCACAATTTTTACCCTCATCGAGGTATCGATGGAATGACATTAGATCACCAAGGAAATATTGTAGCTACAGCTGGCTGGGAAAAAGGTGGACCAGGTTCAATGATCTACGTTTTCAGTCCAAAAGGAAGGGTTCTGGAAACTCATCCTATTCATTTAGTGCAGCCTGAAGGTGACCAATCAGGTAACCTGTTCCCAGGCGGGATTGTTACCAACTGTGCTTTTGGTGATGAGGATTTAAAAACACTCTATGTAACTGCCGGTGGCTGTCTTTATCGGGCCGCAACACATCGTCGAGGTTTCGGTTAACGCCTTCCTACTAAGAATAAAAAAGAGAGAACACTCCAGTTTTAATGCAATTGGCCCACAGGATTTGGCAGAAGTGAGCGAGTATTGCACTGGCGAGTGCTCTCTCTTTTAACTTTATCGCTTAAAATTGAAATTTGTCTATTGGCTATTTGCCAGATAAAATCCTTCTTTTTTCTAGTTGAATAACCGTTCTACTGCTTACTGTTGCATCAGTTGTAAAATAGTTTGTGAAATCTGATTGGCTTGCACCATCATGGCTGAACCTGATTGAACTAAGATCTGATACTTAGCCAATTCCATTGCTTCTTTGGCATAATCTACGTCTCTAATGGTAGAAATAGAAGCTTTCAAATTTTCAATGGTACTAGCTGCGTTGGTAGTGGTAAATTCAAGTCGGTTTTGAGTAGCACCAATAAAACTCCGGTCGTCGTTAATGGCATCAATCGCAGCATCCAGAGCACCGATTGATGCTTGTGCACTAGCTAAACTATCTACTGATGATTGGTTAATCATTAAACCTTTGGCAGTGGCATCACCAATGGTGAAGTGCAAATCGCTATCATCATCATCGTCGGCTCCAATTTGGACTGTACTGCCAGTAGATGTTACATCGAAGGTCGAATTAGCAAGGCTCTTGGGATCGAAATCTTGGTCAAAGGCAACCGTTAAGCCGAGGCTGGAGAATTGATAGGTTTTGATTTCCCCGGCGTTAGCTGGTGTAAAGTTAACGGCTTCAAAATCGCCAGTATTTTTGTTAATTAGTTTTAGGCTTCCAAGCTTATATTCAAAATTGTAACTACCAGAACTAACTTTTTGTCCACCGTGTCCAGCAGTATTAATTGAATCAATACCTGTGCCAGTGGCAGTAGAAACTATTCCTTTTTGAGAACCGTCGATTAATTTGATTTGATTGTATTCAGTTGATCTAGCAGTTCGATCGACTTCAGCCTTCAGTTGTTGATATTCCATATTCAGAGTTGACCGGTCTTGTGCATTCAAGTTATCAGAAGCACCTTGTACCGCTAATTCTCTCATGCGAGCTAGGATGTTGTGAATACCATTTAAGGATCCTTCTGCGGTTTGTAGCATATCGATCGTTCGTTTGGAATTTTTTTGGGCCTTTTGTAAAGCGCGAACTCTGTTGTCTAATCGTGTGGCGATGGCAGCGCCTTCGGTATCGTCGGAAGCTTTGTTAATTCTCAAACCAGTTGATAGCCTTTCAATACTTTTTTCTAACTTTGTTTGGGACTGTGCAAATGCACGGTATGTTTTCATTGAACTGATGTTGCTATTAACATTGAATCCGGTTGCCATTTTCTTTCTCCGACTTTATCGAGTTGGTTATTTACTCAAAACCTGATATCTTATCGGCAGGCTAATCGAATATGTTTAGTCTTTTTTCAAGAAAAGAGAGAACACTCCAGTTTTAATGCAATTGGCCCACAGGATTTGGCAGAAGTGAGCGAGTATTGCACTGGCGAGTGCTCTCTCTTTTAACTTTATCGCTTAAAATTGAAATTTGTCTATTGGCTATTTGCCAGATAAAATCCTTCTTTTTTCTAGTTGAATAACCGTTCTACTGCTTACTGTTGCATCAGTTGTAAAATAGTTTGTGAAATCTGATTGGCTTGCACCATCATGGCTGAACCTGATTGAACTAAGATCTGATACTTAGCCAATTCCATTGCTTCTTTGGCATAATCTACGTCTCTAATGGTAGAAATAGAAGCTTTCAAATTTTCAATGGTACTAGCTGCGTTGGTAGTGGTAAATTCAAGTCGGTTTTGAGTAGCACCAATAAAACTCCGGTCGTCGTTAATGGCATCAATCGCAGCATCCAGAGCACCGATTGATGCTTGTGCACTAGCTAAACTATCTACTGATGATTGGTTAATCATTAAACCTTTGGCAGTGGCATCACCAATGGTGAAGTGCAAATCGCTATCATCATCATCGTCGGCTCCAATTTGGACTGTACTGCCAGTAGATGTTACATCGAAGGTCGAATTAGCAAGGCTCTTGGGATCGAAATCTTGGTCAAAGGCAACCGTTAAGCCGAGGCTGGAGAATTGATAGGTTTTGATTTCCCCGGCGTTAGCTGGTGTAAAGTTAACGGCTTCAAAATCGCCAGTATTTTTGTTAATTAGTTTTAGGCTTCCAAGCTTATATTCAAAATTGTAACTACCAGAACTAACTTTTTGTCCACCGTGTCCAGCAGTATTAATTGAATCAATACCTGTGCCAGTGGCAGTAGAAACTATTCCTTTTTGAGAACCGTCGATTAATTTGATTTGATTGTATTCAGTTGATCTAGCAGTTCGATCGACTTCAGCCTTCAGTTGTTGATATTCCATATTCAGAGTTGACCGGTCTTGTGCATTCAAGTTATCAGAAGCACCTTGTACCGCTAATTCTCTCATGCGAGCTAGGATGTTGTGAATACCATTTAAGGATCCTTCTGCGGTTTGTAGCATATCGATCGTTCGTTTGGAATTTTTTTGGGCCTTTTGTAAAGCGCGAACTCTGTTGTCTAATCGTGTGGCGATGGCAGCGCCTTCGGTATCGTCGGAAGCTTTGTTAATTCTCAAACCAGTTGATAGCCTTTCAATACTTTTTTCTAACTTTGTTTGGGACTGTGCAAATGCACGGTATGTTTTCATTGAACTGATGTTGCTATTAACATTGAATCCGGTTGCCATTTTCTTTCTCCGACTTTATCGAGTTGGTTATTTACTCAAAACCTGATATCTTATCGGCAGGCTAATCGAATATGTTTAGTCTTTTTTCAAAAAACTTGTATTATGTTTTCGAATACGATAGGGAATATTTTGTTTTAGACCTATTCAGATTGGTTGAATTTTCTGGTCGAGCTAAAATATAATTTTCCATTTATTAACTAAATGTCAGCCGATGTGCTGTCTAGTAAAAAGTCATGAATACCTAACCTGTATAATATGAAAAGCTATTTAACCCATTTAGAATGCACCAACTGCTATCAGCAATTTTCGGCTCAGGAAATACATACACTATGTTCTGATTGTGGAAAGGTATTGTTTGCTCGCTACGACCTACCATCCGTAAAGGAATTTTGGCAAAAATCTGACCTATTGGGGCGAAGAAACGATATCTGGCGTTGGTTTGAGATTATGCCAGTGTTATCAGTTGAGAATATAATCTCCTTGGGTGAAGGAGAAACTCCTTTGCTACACGCCCGCTCACTTGGCGAAATTCACCGAGCGGAACAACTATATATCAAAGATGAAGGGCTTAATCCTACGGGCAGTTTCAAAGCTCGTGGTTTATCTGCTGCGGTTTCTAAGGCCAAAGAGTTAGGCATTACCTCAATTGCCATTCCCTCAGCTGGCAATGCAGCGGCCGCTTTATCAGCTTATGGGAGTCGAGCGCAAATGGAGATTCACGTTTTCATGCCGAACGATACACCAGCTATGATGATGCGAGAGGCTATCGTCTATGATGCTAAACTACATTTGGTTGATGGATTAATCAATCAGGCTGGTCAAGAATTGAAGGCATCAACTAAAAATTGGTTTGATGTTTCTACGCTAAAAGAACCGTACCGAGCTGAAGGGAAAAAAACCATGGGCTTGGAATTGGCTGAGCAGTTTAACTGGTCATTACCTAAAGCCATTATTTACCCAACGGGTGGTGGTACTGGCATTGTTGGTATGTGGAAGGCATTTGACGAACTTGAACAGATAGGTTGGATTGGTAAAGAACGACCAAAGATGATTTCCGTCCAGTCTGAAGGTTGTGCGCCCATTGTGCGAGCTTTTAAGAAAGGTGACAATCAGGCAGAATTATGGATAGCGGCAGAAACCATTGCTCCTGGGATGCGAGTTCCCGTGGCCATTGCCGATTATTTAATACTACAAATTATTCGAGAAAGTGGTGGGACTGCATTAACTGTTTCGGATGCTCAAATTCATTCAGCCATTTATCAAATGGCAAGCCGAGAAGGTGTATTCGCCGCCCCAGAAGGCGCTGCAACCTATGCAGCTTATGATAAGTTATTGACAACCGGCCACTTACAACCAGAGGAGAGTGTGGTTTTATTTAATACTGGTAGTGGTATGAAAACGCCAGAGCTAATTGAACTTCCAACAGAAAATTGACAAGCCATCAATTTAGGGTAAAAGTTTTTTATTAAGGGAATATGGGATGACATATAGAGTCGGACTTATTGGTTGTGGTGGTCGTCAGAATGCACACCTTGAGGCTTTTCGCAACAACTCGCATTGTAAGGTGGTGGCGGTTGTTGATATTAATTCGGAGGCGAGTAAAGCGTTTGCCGAGAAAAACAACATTCCGCGGTCTTTTGTTTCAGTGAGCGATATGATACAGTCGGTCGAAGTGGACATTGTTACCGTTGTTACACGACCCAAATGGATTTATCAACCAGTGATGGAATCGATCCAGTGTGGAGTAAAAGGTATCCTGATGGAAAAACCTTTCGGTGTTAATATCGAAGACTCAAGGAACATGCTAGAATCAGCAAAAAAAACTGATACGACCTTATTAGTTAATCATCAATATCGGTTTTTTAATTTAGCTGAACAGATGAAAAATATTTTACAAAGTGGTGAATTAGGAACCGTCGAATATATGCGAGCAATTAGTGCTATCAAACTACATGGCCAGGGGACACATATGATTGATTTTGCTCGCTTTCTATACAATGATCAACCATTTTCTTGGGCATTGGGCAACTTTTCGGGCACGGACTCATTCGATGCCAAACAAATCGGCCCTGACTATGATACAGGAATCTTGGTTTTTGAGGATGGTGTTCCACTGTATGTTGAGGCAGGAAAAGGTTCATCTCAATCTCCGTATGTTGGTAATGGGCTCAATTTGTATGCAGATGCAGTCTGTACTAAAGGCCGTATTTGGTTTGGTTTATCTCACGGTTTGAGGGTTTGGTATCCTGATGGTCGATACCAAGAATTAGAAGGCGTTTGGCCAGCTATTGGTAAACCGGCGCAGGCTCGTCTGGTAACAAGTTTACTAGATACTATTGAAAATGGTACAGAGAACCGTTGCCAAGCCAGCATAGCCTACGCAACTCAGGAAGCGCTGTGTGGTCTATTGGAATCTGGATTAACCCATCAAAAAATCCGTTTCCCGCTCAACATTTCCCCTGGATTGATGGAACGGGTGCGAAAACGGCTGGATACATGATTAAGAGGTTTATCAGAAAGAATATTCGTTACCAAATAAAATCTTTAATATTTTTAATCATTTGGACCGGTGTTGCCCAATCTATCGCGGTGGCAAATAGAAACCAAGTGGATAAACTCCAGACAATTTTGACTTATCAACGAACTTGTGGTGGATGGCCAAAGAACTACAACCAGGGCCAAAAACTATCGGCTAATGAACAAGCTAAGATTAAGGCTGAAAAAGAAAAAAACGATGCTACCATTGACAATAAAGCCACCTACACCGAGATTCGAGTACTAGCTAACGGTTATGATGAGTACGGAAACGAACGATTTCGTCAAGCAGCCTTAAAGGGTATCAATTACCTTTTGGAAGCCCAGTACGATCACGGTGGTTGGCCTCAAAAGTTTCCTTACCCAAAGGGTTATAGCCAGCATATTACCTTTAACGATAATGCTATGATCGGCGTGATGCGACTACTACGAGACATAGGGATGGGGCAAGCACCTTTCTCTTTTATTTCGATCGAATTACGTGAGCGTTGCCAAAAAGCAGTTAAGCGAGGTGTCGACTGCATTTTAACCTGTCAAATTATTGTTAATGACCAACTAACCACTTGGTGTGCTCAACACGATGCGATAACCTTTGAACCCCGACCAGCCCGTTCCTACGAGCTGGTATCTCTTAGCGGTTCAGAATCGGTATCTATCGTCCGTTTTCTGATGGAAATTGAACAACCTAATCAAGTTATTATCGCCGCAATCGAATCAGCGATAACCTGGTTCAATGAAGTGAAATTGACCGGCATAAAGCTAGTTCGTATAGCAGACCAAAGTCGGTCAAACGGATTTGATCGAATTGTGATCGAAGACCATCAGGCAGCACCAATGTGGGCTCGTTTTTACGATATCAAAACAAACCAGCCCATCTATTGTAGTCGAGATGGTATTATCCGAAACACACTATCTGAAATTTCTCACGAACGGCGAACAGGTTATTCGTGGCTAGGTCACTATGCTCAAAAGTTGCTGAGTGAGGATTTTCCAGCTTGGCAGTCCCGATTAGAAAAAATCAACAATTCCAAATAAATGAACAGTAAGTTTTTCTTCTAAAACCAAATTCATATTCTTCACTTAAGTTTTGTTACCTTTTAGCAACAGAATTTTCATTTTAGCCACGATCTTTTAAATCATACATAGCGATGATATAAGGATGATCGGGATCGTAGTGTGTCAGGGTATCGGGACTATCAACGCGACCTATGGGACGTACATTTTCACCCTTGACACCTGCTAAATCATCCCCCAAATCTTGTCGGCAGATGTCCATTTTAGCCTGCAAATCAGCTACTACGTCTGGATACTGGTCGTATAGGTTGGTAGTTTCGCCAATATCAGCGATGAGATCATAAAGCTCGTTACAAACTTCAATTCCAGCTTGGCCTACTGTATGAGTATGCAGTTTCCATTTACCACTGCGAATCGCCATTAAATTATGTAAGCGATAGTAAAAGAATGTTTCACGAGGTGTTACTGCTCCCTCTTCGTTTCGCATTAGTGAACTAATATCTTTTCCGTCGATGATGTGGTCGGATGGAATTTCACTACCAGCTAGTTGCACCAGAGTTGGACAAAGATCAATTGCAGAAACCAACTGATTACTGACGGAACCGGGCGGAATTTGAGATGGCCATCGCATAAGACAAGGAACTCGTTGACCACCTTCCCAATTTGTTCCTTTCGTACCACGAAGAGGTTGATTACTACCACCTTCACCTCTAGCCCGAGAACCATTATCGCTGGTGAAAATGACTAAAGTGTTGTCATCCAATCCTAACTGCTTTAGTTCGTCGAGCAATACACCAACGCTCCAGTCAATCGCCTGTACTGCTGCTCCATAACGACCATTTTCCGATTCTTGCATGAAACGATCGGGTGGGTAGATAGGTAAGTGGACATACATGTGTGCAAAATAGAGAAAGAATGGTTTGTTTTGATTAGCCCTAATAAAACGCACCGATTCCTCAACGTACCGTTCGGTGACCGAAGCTTGGTCTGGCTGTTCTTGGATCACCTCTTCGTCGAGTAATAAGGGTAGTGGTGGATATTTGTCATTCGGACTTTGACGGCCCATATCGTTGGAATATGGAATGCCGTAGTAACTATCAAATCCATGTTGAGTAGGAAGAAATTCTTTCTGGTCACCACAGTGCCATTTACCGACGATTTTGGTAGCATAACCGACTTCTTTCAACAGAGACGCCACTGTCTTCTCAGCTGGATTCAAGCCTAATGATTGGCCCGGAAAAAGGACCCATCGACCATCGAATTCGGCGAAACCAATGCGGGGAGGATAACAACCAGTTAGCATTGCACCACGAGAAGGAGAACAAACGGGCGAGCCCATATAAAAATCAGTGAATTGAATACCATCTGCTGCCATTTGATCTAAATATGGTGTTTGATTGACTTCAGAACCATAGCAACCAAGATCACCGTAACCAAGATCGTCACAGTTGATCAAAATAATGTTAGGTTGATCGGACATTAAAAACTCCTTTTGAGGATAGTTAATTGAAATTGGTTAATGATAATTGACAGCAAAGTTTGTGCGACTTTTTTCTACTTGTACTACCATCGGTATTATATACTTTTTTAAGTAAGCTGAAAATGAACAGTGCAATAATCAGCTTTTTCCTTGCTAAAACTTTTATCTAAATGAATAGATTATTTATTTAATGTTTCTAAGTGCCAACTATCATTTGTAACTCGAATTGCATTCGATCCCTGATATTGATCAAAAACATATTCCATCTCTCCAACATTTTCAAAGAATCCCACCATATTAACAACGCCGAAGCTTTCGCCGGCCTTTATTGGCCAACCACCCACTTCTTGAATCATACAAACATAACCTCTTTGATGACACCAAGCCTCATAAACGATTGATGGGTCTAAAGTCATACCAGCCAACCAATGACCGTCAGTAAGTTGGTAAGCGCGAATGAAACGCGTGGGTGTTTTTTTCCTTTGACGTTGGTATAGATAACGTGCGTCAGGTGGAAAATCAGTCGCAAATTCTTCTGCTGATATGTAACCGTAATAATCAAGGTAGATTTGCTTAAAACTATCACCTTGCTGATGCTTGATATGGCCGGGCATATCCATCCTGAGGACAAGAGAGTCCACTGCGTTGATACTAGTAACTTTATCGTAGGCCAAAAACCAGCTAACCCCATCTGGAAAAATTAGCCATTGTTCCCAAAGTGAGCCACTTTTATAGGGCTGCCGAGCGATATCCCAATGAAACCACTGTTTGAGAGCTACAAAATCCTTTCCTTCCACCAACACGTATGGTAGCTTTTTGGCTTTGGTACAGATTTGGGGCAGTTCAACATAGCGTTTGATTAATTCTCCGTGTATCTGATCTCCCCAATGGTAGCGTAATTGAGTTGGAGTTTCATCATCGTCGCTACCAGGCTCAAGCAAAAAGTCAATAATACATAAACCAAAGCTATGATCAGTTGATCCGGTGTGTTTGTTAATGAAAGAACCCGCCCCAACGCCACTTACATACCCTTTTGTTATCACTGTTGCCTGATAACAGTCCGTCTCAATTTTAAGTGAACTTTCATTTTCAGTGATAGTTGCCATGAACTTCAACTCACTATATTCATATTCAAAGTTAACTCACTCTAGCAGCCCCCCCCAAAAACAACGCTATAGTTCAAATTTATTCGAACCTCTAACTAAATGCACGATAGGATCGATCGTAAATATTGTGCATCTTTCTTTGCCCAAATTTCTAGGCTAGGTGGGGATGTCTTCGCGTAACCGACTTGACGAATAATGTTTTCGTCAAATTGGTACTCAGTATGAACCGCGAGAGGACCAGAAAAACCGGTTTGATGTAGACATGTTAAACTTTTTTTCCAGTCGACGATACCGTCACCAATTTTGACAAAGCAGGGGCGATAAACCGTTTTTTCATCTTCTGAACGATCAGAATAAAGTGCATCTTTGATACCAACGACGGTCAGATATTTTCCCATCATAGATAAGCCCATCAGCCAATCTTCCCCATCAAGTGCCAAATGCCCCAAATCAGGATAGGCACCAATCTCATTTGGGTCGAAACCTTGAAGTAAATGCATGAGCCCTGAAATATTTGATCCCAGACATGGGCCACTGTGGACTTGATAACAAGTTTGAACCTGATAACGTCGACTAAGAGCCGCAAATCCATCTAATGCTCTTCTAGCATGATCGACAAGTTGCCAGTAGTCATCACCAGACCTAAACTGCCAGAATCCGATTTTTAGACGTGGAATTCCAGATTCAGCACATGCAGCAAAGAGCCGTTCGGCCCGTTGGTCTGGTTGATTAAGATCGGCTGGTGCTGTTGCTAGTGGACAAGTTAGTCCTTGCTTTTGCCAGATACGTCTAGCAGCCGGAAGAGTAGTAATGGCGTTGTCAGGGTGTATTGGGTGATGGGGACGTAAGCATATGTCTAGACCATCATAACCAAACTTCTTGGCTGCTTCGCCCAAGTGTTCTACTGATAAATGGTTGAAAAATTTCGAGTTTAGTGCAATCTGCATCTAATTTCCTTGTGGATAGACATGGACAAGTACCATCTTTTCAGGAATTGGTTACCTGATTATATGCTTGGTAGAACCTAAACTAGCAACATTATAGCAATTTTCAGCAAGAATGCCACAATATCAAAATTAAACTAGTACCTGTCGTTGATTTATGATAGGCTGAAATTGAGCTTTGGCATGAAATTTTTATGATCGGATGGATGGCATTTCTAAGTTGGATTTATATACCTATAGCTCAAATTATGGAGCCGCCAATGATGGAAAATCAAGATATGGATCTGTGTGTTTTAGAGGGAGATCATAGTCAAACTTTGTGGCGTTATCTGATTGGTCAATCCGACCATCTGGACAGAAAAAGGGATAAACGTCTCGCCACAGCTCTAAAAAGCGAAAAAACATTACGGCAATATCTGCAGGATTTACAAGATAGTTATCGCCAACTTCTGGGGACCTTTCCTTCTAGAACCCAGTTGAAACCAAAAATCACCGGTGAATTGGTTGGTGATGGGTTTCGAGTTCAAAAAGTAGTGTTTGAAAGTTGGCCTAATCATCATGTATCCGCTTTAGTTTATTTGCCAGATCAGGATCCAATACAGAATGGTCCTTGGCCGGGAATCTTATTTGCTTGTGGGCACTCTGCTAACGGGAAAGCTTATATTTCCTATCAGAAAGCATGTGCTCTACTAGCTCAAAATGGGTTTGTCGTGCTGAGTTATGACCCTATTTCGCAAGGCGAGCGAATACAGTTGCCCAGTGCTTCTCGTTATGGCACAACTACTCATACTTTGCTAAATATCGGGGCACGATTGGTTGGGAGAAGTGTTGTTTGGTAACAAGCTTGGGATGGCATACGGGCCCTAGATTACTTATCAAGCCGCTCTGAGGTTGACAATACTAAACCAATGGGTATGACCGGAACCAGCGGCGGTGGAACACAAACTACTTTTTTAATGGCTTTGGACGAAAGAATTGGGCCAGCTGCTCCATCTTGTTACACCATGCAACGGACTGCCAAATTTCTGGGCCGTAGTGGTCCTGCTGACGGTTGTCAACACTTACCAGCTGAAGGTCAATATGGCATTGATCATATTGACTATACTTTAATGCGTGCTCCAAAGCCGACAGCTATACTAGCAGCAACAAGAGATTTCTTTGAAATTAATTCAACCAGAGAAACTATTCAGGATGCTGTTGCCGTTTATCAAAAACTAGGCCAAGCCGAGCTATTCCATTTCTTTGAATCAAATACAGATCACGGTATGCAATTGGAACATCGCCAAGAGGTTGTTCGTTGGTTTCGGCAGTATTTTTACCAAGATCCAAGTCCAATAGTAGAACCAGTAAATCTATCAACATTTTCTGAAACAGAAATACGAGTTACAGAAAGCGGACAAGTTGTCACCGATTTTGCTTCCGAGGTAAGCGTGGCAGACCTAAACTTGGAAGAAGCCAACCGATTAGCAAGATCTCGGACCCAATTTTGGCAAAAACATTCACCTAAGGAATGCTCGGATAAAATCAAGAAATTAATTGGTCTTCCATGCAAAATTGAAGTTCCAGAAAAAAAAACAGTTTGTATTACCGAATACCGGCAAAAAACAATCGAGAAGCTAGTACTGACAAGATCGGGAAACATACCCATACCAGGCTTATTGTTTCAGAGATCGACAAACGAACCTCACTTGGGCCAATCTGTCATTTACGTGCATCACCGAGGAAAGCAGATAGAGGCAGATGGAGAAATAGAAGAACTGCTTGATAACGCTCGGCTTGTTTTAGCCATAGATGTTCGTGGAATAGGCGAAATGCGTGACAAAGGTAGTAATGCCAAATATCATAGCCACGATCATCGGACCAGCACAGTAGCTATTCACATCGGTCGTCCTTTGTTGGGACAACGGGTGGAAGATATATTGACCACCGTGGAATATTTACGATCTCAAATGGTCGAAGAAGGAATTAACCCGCATGTAAGCCCAGTTCACTTGATCGGTACCGCAGCGATGACACCATTAGTGCTCCATGCAGCGGCTTTGGATCTTGGCATTAATACTGTGGAACTAAGATACCCAATGGTAAAAAGCTGGATTAGCGACTTAGTAGCTAAGCCTCTACAGAAAGAAATGGCCGGCTTAGTTGTGCCAAGTGCTCTGAAAATGTATGATTTACCTGACTTAGTGAATTTTCTTGGAGATCGTTTAACCTTAATTCCGGCTGATGAAAATTAATAGCTATAGATCATAAAGCCCAGTTAGTTTATTGCCCTTTGCATGTACTTTTTTATGGTTGAGTCAGTTCTGCACTCAGCATTGGATAATACGCTTTCAAACCTTTTATGAATTCTTATTCTAAAACCATAACTATGGTTCTGATTTATGATCTTTTGCCTCAAGATTATCTCAAAATGTATTCCGGTTAGGCCCAAATTTTTGTAAATTTCAGGCGAGTGTAATTATTTAATCAAATCTTTTTTATTTCTAGGTTGTTACTGAATAACAATATAGTGATGAATCACGTGGTTTGGGACATAATTCTTAGGGTTTTTATTAAAAACCTTAACCTGTCTGTTCAGAACGGAGATGGACAACTTTTGAGCACAATGATATAATTCGCGGATGTAGCGACTCAACTATTGAGCTAGCCAAATATCGAACGGAAGCATCCTCTCGGAGTAATGATCTCATGTCCTTGTGT
>CAYVHK010000016.1:0-577 GCA_964451145.1 uncultured bacterium
AGTTTAACCTTACAAATTAGACTTGATTTCTCCCCAAGCTATGGGCAATTTATCCAACGACTTGACTGCTAGAAAATCACCATCCATAATTTCTTTAATTTCTTTAATTTCTTTGATTTCTTTGATTTCTTTGGTTGTAATAGCACACCCAAACAATAAAAACTCATCTAGTAATCCTTTATACCAACGTCCATTTTTGTGGTGTCCGATACCAGCTGTTACGTTCCAGATTGTGGCAAGTACACCTTTTTCAGCCTTAGCTTCATGCGTTTTCTTGCCGTCTACATAAGTAGCAACTGTTCTGCTTTTGGCGTCGTAAGTTCCAGCGAAATGGCGCCATTTCTTACCTTTAATGACGGGGCCAGGATTAATGTTAAAAACTTCAGCAAAATCGTCATTTCGATGAAAAAAGCGAAAGCCACCCGGCCGAATCTCAACGTAAAACAGACCATCTCCATGCTTGTCGCCAATGGTATTGAAGAGACTTTTTGGTTCGCCTGAGTCTTCGTGATTAACCCAAGGCACTAATGAGAACCCATCTTTAACTAAAGAAGAAATGATTTGATCTTCAATAAGC
>CAYVHK010000016.1:587-17278 GCA_964451145.1 uncultured bacterium
TGGGTAGATTTTTAAATTCGGCCCCGTTAATTTTGACCCATACTCCTTGCTTGAGGGCAATAGCTTTACCAATTTGGCCTTTGTCCATTTTGGCATTTCCAACGATTTCTCCATGGTTACCGGAAGTGGAACCATCTTTGATTACATTGCCTTTTACGTCATCAAATCTACAATAGATAGCTAAAGCAGGGTCTTTAAGATCAGCAGTTCCCGAAACACAAATTGCCAAAAAAATAATTAAACTTATATTCTTCATTAAGTCTCATAATAGGTGAAATGGTAATTATAGGCTATTGAAATCTTGGAAGGACATAGTCTCGCATCGTTCCCTACCCAGATCAACTGATCCTTCAGGTTAACCCAGATAATATTTAAAATAATATATCCGACTATTCAAATTGAATAAGATTTGATAAAATACAAAATGGCGCTTGGGAAAAAGTTGTAAAGTTAAGTGAAAAATAGTAATTGGGTAGTGTGTTAGTGCTCAAAAAAAGTACGATACCCAATCGAAGCGAAAGGTACAAAAAATGGGGCAGAAAGATCAACAAATACATCAATTGAAACAGCAAGTTGAACGATTGTGGGAACAGATATCCGAAAAGGACCAACAAATCAAAGGTTTGCAACAACTGATTGGTTCTACTCAAAAATCGCTTACAAAATTCTTTGAACACCGTTTGACCACACAAAACACATCCTCAAATCGGTCTAGGCGGTCTAGCCGACACAGCAGCCGGAAACCTGTTTATAACAGAGCGTTTGTTAGCCAATTGATTGAACAGTACTTTCCAGATCAACCAATTGAAGATTTGCAATTTTGCGGTCAAGGGGCCAGTTTTTGTACTTATGCTTTTCGTCATAACCAACTGGACCAAGCCTATATTATTCGGTGTGCTAAACATTCCGATTCTATCCGGCGGCTTCGGTGGGAAGAACAATTACTTCCTAAGCTAGGACCTCAAATGCCAATTGCTATTCCACAATTCCAAAAAATTAGTCATATGGATAACGGCTTGCCTTTTTGTAGTTATCTAATGATTGAAGGTGAACCTTTTAAGGAACAGCACTACCGACATTTGTCCAATCAGCAAAAAGACTTTGTTGTTGAGCAGATCGTTGGTTTTTTGCAGGTTTTACATAACTTTCCGGTTGAGGAAGCAGTTTCATTTGGTATTCCTTACCGACAGTTTGAGACGGTGCCAATAGAAGATATCATGCAATTTTCCCAAAAACGTCTTTATTCACACCTTAGTTCGGAACAACAGAACTTCTGTCAGTGCTGGTTTGATTTTTATCGACAGAACCACAGTGATTTTAATTATCAACCGACACTAATTCACGGGGATCTTCAATCTCGACATATTTTATTCAACACCGACAAATGCCTGCTCGAAGGTATTATTGATTTTGAAGATATCAGGATTAGCGACCCGATGGAAGATTTGTATCACTTACAAGAGAGCTACGGCGACGAATTTGGTCAACGCTTATTCCAAGCCTACGGTATTGATAGAAACAATTTTCATAATCAATTCCAGTTTCGTCGTTTAACTGATATTCTTCGGGATCTGTTGAATGCAGTAACGGATAATAGACATAGGAAAACCGAGCGCGGTTTTCGTGAATTAAGGGATTTTTTAAATCAACCTCCACCAGTTAATTAATAGACTATCGAACTAATAAATAATAATAAATAAATAGATATGATTTTATTTATATCTATTACTTGAGAAAGGTTATATATGTCTCCTGAACAACTTGATCAATCTATTATTCAGTTGCGACGGCAGTTGCTGACTCTCGGTGGCATCGCTGAATATATGGTACGTGATGCAATAGAATCAGTTGTAGAACGAAATGCCGATTTGGCCGAACATGTCATCAATCGAGACGACGAAGCTGACCAACTAGAAAATGAAATTCGAGAGCGCTGTATTCACCTAATGGCTGAGCACGTAGCTGAATTAAGAAGTGTTCAACAGTTGATGGTTATTAACGATGTAAGCCGAAATCTCGAGCGAGTAGCAGATAAAGCCGTTAATATTTCTCAACGGAGTTTAGAATTGCTTCGATCTCCGCCAATAAAACCTTATATCGACCTACCTATTATGGCCGATAAATCCCAAAAAATGCTAAAAGATGTAATTGACGCCTTTATCAACCAAGACTCGGTTGTGGCAAGAGCAGTAGTCGAACGTGATGCCGAAGTTGATTTTCTCTATGGGCGAATGATAGAAGAGATTCTTCTAATGTTAGAAAATGAACGGAAAGTGCAACCTTGTATTAGCCTGCTATTGGTAATTCGTCACTTAGAACGAATCGCTGATTTGGCGGCTAACGTAGGAGAAGATGTGTGTTATTTGATTGAAGGTAAACTCATCCGCCATCAAAAATCAAACACTAATTGACCAATTTCTAGTCTATTTGTTAATAATTATGGTGCAACCTGACAGTCGTCCGCTACCAAAAAAAGAGATTAACTCGCTAACCATATAAAACTGGTTATTTGTCATGTGCGAAGTAATATCATACATTATCAATCTTTCTTATAATGCATCAGTAGTCCTACAATGTTCACTATGATGATGCTAAGTTTTTCACCCTCAATTAGAAGAAGGATTCTAATTTTCAGCAAACAAAACGGGAATAGCTACAACAGGCACTTATAGCGTTCAATGCGCATTGAAAAATTACAGTTCATGATCACTTATGTTTACGCTTTGGAAGAGAATAACCGCGACAGCGATTGGGAGACAATATCTGATCTGGATGATATAGTGGTGCGTAAGGACTTTATAGACTTTTACGAAAATCCTGAAGTCGATCTTGTGTGTTTCAGTCGGCTACACACCAACCATATATGCTGGTGATCAGAGTGATAATCTACAGTGAAATGGCCTTAGGATAGATTTAACTCTATCGCTTTGCCAGTATTCATTGACTTAAAGACAGCATCTATGACATGCATTTGATTGATGCTATTTTCAGGTGGGATCCGGTGTGGTTGCCCCGTTGCTAGACTATCGCATAGATGCTGAAGTTGGTGAGCAAATTGAAACGTAGGCTCAAATTGAAAATCCTCAGAGTGATTCCGTGAACGAAACTCTAACTTAACGGCTTGTCCTTCATTATTCCAAATTTTATCCAGACGCAACCCCCCAGCTGTGCCATTGATCTCTCCATATTGAGACCCCCAAGAATTAAAGCCAACCGAGATCTGAGCTGTACGTTCATTGGGAAAAACCAACAAAATATAAGCTCCATCATCTACTTCCAATCCAGTCTGTTGACTAGCAAAAACGCGAATCGGTTCAGCTTTATAAACGGTACGAGCATGATGCAGATTGTAACAAGCCAAATCGTAAATACTACCACCACCTTTTGCCTTGTTGAATCGCCAGTTTTGTTCGGGAAGACGAGTTTCTGGGCCACCGCCTCCACCACCCGTACAGAAGGTACTGCGGACATTCATTACCTCGCCAATGGCTCCACTATCGATCAATTCTTGTGCCTTTAGGTGCATTGGATGATGACGGAACTTGAAGGCTTCTGCTAATAGAATATCGTTAGCTTTAGCCGCCGCTACCAACCGTTCAGCCTCTAGTGCCGTAGATGTGAAAGGCTTTTCACACAAAATGGCCTTTACTCGACGAGAATTAGCAAGTTGTACACCGATTCTTTCATGATAGGCTCCCCAAGTGCAGATAATGGCAATATCGAGGTCTTCCTGTTGGAGCATCTGATCAAGGTCAGTGTAACGGTTATCGACTTCAAACTGATCACCAAAACCGTTGACCGATTCCTCAGAAACATCACAGACCGCTTGTAAAATCGCATCATCCACTTGTTGTGTAGCATTGCCGTGTGCACGAGCAATACCGCCAGTGCCGACCAAACCAACTCGAAATGCCATTAATTACTCCTTTGTTTAGCTAAATTCTTTGGAATATTGAGCCTTTATTTTTGTTCAGGGAAGGGAGCACGAATATCGTAACGCCCTTCTTTAAATACCGGCATAAGTCCACCTTCTACCATGAGGTCAAGCGGATTAGACCTAGTTTCTAATGGAAATTCCACTACGTCATTAATGCGTACTGATTCATAAATCGCCATTAAAATCTCAATGGTAACTTTACCGTGAACACCTGCATTTCGGTGTTGTTCGATATCGCCGTCCAACCACTGGATCATCTCCTCGTATTGATTGGGTTCACTTTGTCGAGGCTTAATGGTTTGCCAACCTGCAACCTGACTGTTAAGCAATTCGATTGTGCCGTCCGGTCCACGTCTTAACTGTCCATCATCACCATAAACAGCGTCGCCTCGTAGCCCAGGACCTGGCAGGTCACTTTCGTAAACACCCCGAATTCCACCTTCAAAACAGATTTCGCCAAAGCAAAGATCTTCGCACCGTACACGACGTTCCCACTTATGTGTTTTACGTGAGGCTTGACCAATTAACCACAACGGTTCTGGATCCCCTAAAATGAACCGCATTTCATCTACTTCATGTGTGCCTCGATTGAGCAAACCGAGTCCATCGCGACGGAGCATTGCTTGTGGTTGACCAATGGCACCTTCTTGAATTAGTCGGCGAGCTTCACAGTTTTGCTGGCTAAACCGACGCTGATGACCAACAACTAGTTTAGTGCCACTCTGGTCACAAGCTGAAATCATATCATTGGCCTCGCCTACCGAGGCAGAAATTGGTTTTTCGGTGATAATGCCAGCTAGACCCGCCTCAGCAGCAGCAATGGTTGGTTCCAAACGGACGCTCTGCCAAGTAGAAATGGAAACAATAACTAAATCTTCGGTAGCGAACATTTGATCATAGTCAGCATAATAAGCCGGAATTCCGTTAGCTTCCGTAAAATTAGAAGCGGAATCTTCGTTAATATCCATGGCCGCCACCACCTCGGTCCGTGGATGGTTTTTCCAGGCATTGGTATGCGATCGACCCATACCTCCACAACCGATGATGCCGACCCGGTAAATTTTATCAGCCATTTGTATCTCCTTAGGATTTTATTTACAATGAGACGGTAAAAGAGCAGAATATATTCGACAGTTTTTAGCCTATCATATCCAGTCATAGCTGTCAAAGGCTATAAACCCGATCTGCGTGTACAGTGCCATCGATTTGTCGTTGACATTATAAGGTTCGGTCAGTTATATTTCTAGTTTGCGTTTCGATTTTTTCAAGAAGTGTTGGTTTTGTGGCCATGCATTATTTATTTTATTAAGATAGAGAATTTTGGAGAATGTGAGAGATCATGTACGCAATATTTGCTTCTGGTGGCAAGCAACATCGGGTTGAGGTTGGCTCGATTATTGATGTAGAAAAGTTAGAATCGGCCCCGGGTTCGGCTGTCGATTTTACCGATATTTTGCTAGTCGGTGATGATGGTACCACTCAAGTTGGATCACCCTATGTCGACGGAGCAACAGTTGTGGGGGAAGTGGTCGATCAAGTCAAAGGCCAAAAGTTGATTGTATACAAGTCCAAAAGGCGAAAAGGATATCGTCGAAAACAGGGACATAGACAAAAGTATACCCGCTTAAAAATCACCGAGATTCAAGTTTGACAATCGGATTGTTCAAGAATGAATAAGTAGTTTTAGTGACAATATTAGGAGGCAGATAATGGCTCATAAGAAAGGTGGCGGAAGTACCCAAAACGGACGAGATAGTAATAGTAAACGCCTTGGTGTCAAGCGATTTTCCGGCAACTATGTTAAAGCTGGCAACATTTTGGTGCGTCAGCGTGGAACTAGGATTCATCCTGGTAATAATGTTGGTTTGGGAAATGACCACACCTTGTTTTCTAAGATCGATGGCTATGTTTGGTTTGAGCGAAAGGATAAGTATCGTCGCAAGGTTAGCGTTTACGGGGATCGGCCTGATTTTTAGAGCTTTTCTTGTTTAGAATCCCGAATGAATTTGAAGCCTCGTTCCGACGGGGCTTTTCGTATTTTAGGGGTAAATTCCAATGTTGAATGTCGACACCGCACGCATACAGGCCAAAGGTGGTAATGGTGGTAATGGTTGCATCGCGTTTCGTCGGGAAAAGTTTGTACCACGTGGAGGCCCGAACGGCGGGGATGGTGGTAAAGGTGGCGATGTTGTTCTTGAGGCAGTTGAAGGCATGACCACGCTGATTGATCTTAAATATCAGCAACATCAACGGGGAGATAATGGTCAGCATGGCATGGGCAAACTCCGGAATGGTAAAGATGCTGTCGACCGAATTATAAAAGTTCCAGTAGGTACGATTGTTCGCTGGGTGGAAGGTGAAGACTTAGCAGACATTGAACAAGTATTGGATCTGAAATCACCAAATCAACGTGTAGTAATTGCGTATGGTGGGATTGGCGGTCGGGGAAATCCGCATTTTAGGAGCAGTACTTTCCAAACACCACGTGTTGCTGAAAAAGGGGAGCCTGGTGAAGAAATCACAGTCGATTTAGAGGTCAAGTTAATTGCTGATGTTGGTTTGATAGGATATCCTAATGCGGGTAAATCGACTTTTCTGGCTCGGACATCTGCAGCAAAGCCTAAAATTGCTGACTATCCTTTTACCACGCTGTCGCCTAACTTGGGCGTAGTTCGAGTTGCAACTGAACAGAATTTCGTGCTGGCCGATATTCCAGGCTTAATAGAAGGTGCTCATGCCGGAGTTGGTCTTGGGCACGACTTTCTTCGTCATATCGAACGGACAAAAATGTTGATTCACGTGGTTGATGTGGCTTCGGTAGATGGAAGAGACCCAATTGAGGATTTTGAGAAAATAAACCGGGAATTAGAATTGTACAATCCACGGTTGGGAAGGATTCCGCAAGTCGTCGCTCTCAATAAGGTCGACCTACCATCTGCAATGACCAATTTGCCCAAAATCACAGACTACTTGAAAGAAAAAAAACGACGAACATTTCCTATCTCAGCCGTAACTGGAGATGGGATTCAATCGCTTATTCGCTTTACCTACCACCTATTACAACGCATCAACGAAAAAATAAGACAACAACAGGCTGATTCCCCACCTGTTTTGATGGATTTGCCACGAGCTAAGAAAAAATTCCAAATTAGCCAAAGGTCAGACGGTTATTGGGTAATGGGCCCTCAACCTAGAAGGGCTGTGTTGATGACTGATATGGGCAATCCACAAGCATTAGTTCTGCTTCATCGAAAATTAAAAGGGATGGGCGTCATTAGTGCTTTGCAAAAAGCTGGAATCAAGCAAGGGGACAATGTCCACATTCACGGATTTGAGTTCCAGTTCACGACCGATGAAAAATAGGCGAAAGGCAATCGATCGACCAACACTGTTTTCGTCAGTTCAGCGAGTAGTCGTTAAAGTTGGCAGTTCGACATTGACCGATGGTGTCAATTTGTCATTGTCCAAAATGAGTGGTTTGGTCGAAGAATTATCTCAACTAAAACAGAAAGGGATTGAGGTGATTGTGGTTACCTCAGGTGCTATTGCCGCTGGACGTGGACAGTTGGCCCGACTTGGCCAAAATATGGGAACGCCAAAATTCAATCCATCTGGTCTTGGTCTTATTATTCCAGAACTTCAAGCAGCAGCGGCAGTTGGGCAAATCCACCTAATGAATGGTTACAAGCAACTATTCGAGCAGTTTGGCCATTTAGCTGGCATGATTCTGGTGACTCAAGATGATTTTGATCATCGTCAACGCTATACGCATATCAGTGACACAATTCGCACGCTGCTTCGTTTTGGCGTAATTCCAATCATAAACGAAAATGACACCGTGGCAGTTGACGAGATCAAGGTTGGTGATAACGATACCATTGCAGCCTATGTTACTAATCTAGTTGAGGCCGACTTGCTAGTGATTTTGTCTGACCAAGCCGGTTTTTATACTCAAGATCCACGTAAGCATCCGTCAGCTCAACTGATCTCCACCATCGACGAAATAACTGATGATATTCGTTCTGCAGCAGGAGAAGCTGGCACAGATGGAGGCACTGGTGGTATGAGAACTAAGCTTCAAGCCGCAGAAATCGTAACCGGTTCTGGTGAAATGATGGTGATTGCTGATGGATCACAATCTATGATCATCAGCCGTGTGCTGGCAGGTCAAGTTGTTGGCACACTATTTCTGCCACCAGAACGGACTAAGCGGATGTCTGCCCGTCAGCGATGGATTGCCTACTCCCGTCCAGCCAGAGGAACATTATTTGTCGATGATGGAGCTGAGAGTGCTTTATCAATAAGTGGAAAAAGCCTGTTACCTTCTGGGATCCAAAGAACTGATGGGGACTTCAAGTTTGGAGATACCGTTTCTTGCAAAGATAGAAAACAACGGGAATTTGCCCGCGGCTTGGTTAATTACAGCAGATTTGAAGTGGAACAAATTAGAGGCAAGCAAACAAATCAATTGCAAGAGGTTATCGGTAATTTCTACTATGACGAAGTCATCCACCGAGACAACTTAGTTATTCTCAATCCATAGATTCGGCCGCCAAAATTTGACTTATTGCTTGCTCCAAATTGTTGACTGTTTGGTCTATATGACGCAATTTATCTATACCAAATAAGCCAAGGCGAAAAGTTTGAAAATCGTTAGGCTCATCGCATTGAAGTGGTACACCCGCCGCAATCTGCAAACCAACTTCAGCAAATTTCCTACCACTTTGGATATTTTCATCATCAGTATAACAAACCACTACCCCGGGGGCTTGAAAGCCCTCCGCAGCCACGCTCTTAAAGCCCTGTTTAGTTAGTATAGCCCGGACCTTATTTCCGAGTACCTGCTGTTGTTTCTTAATTTCGTCGAAACCATAACCTTCGGTCTCTTTCATTGTATCTCGAAATGCGGTCAATGCATCGGTTGGCATAGTAGCATGATAAGCATGTCCACCTTTTTCGTAGGTTTGCATAATTTGCAACCATTTTTTCAAGTCGCAAGCAAAACTGCTGCTAGTGGTGGTTTTGAGCTGACCTAGTGCTCTTTGATTGAGCATAACTAGACCAGCACAAGGCGAGCTACTCCAACCTTTCTGTGGTGCACTAATGAGAACATCGACTCCACAATCGACCATATCTACCCAAATTGCACCAGATGCAATACAATCTAAAACAAACAGACCGCCGACCGAATGAGTAGCTAATCCAATAGATTTGATGTAGTCATCAGGCAAAAGAATCCCAGATGACGTTTCGACATGTGGAGCGAAAACTACTTTTGGTTTTTCGATTTTAATGGTCTCAACCACAGATTCAATAGTTGGTGGGGCAAAGGATGGTTGGGCTCCCGGCTCAACTGGCTTGGCCTTCAAAACAATGGCTTGAGATGTTATCTCGCCCATCTCTAAAATTTGACTCCAGCGGTAACTAAACCAACCATTTCGGACAACCAGACATTTTTTATTCGTAGCAAATTGTCGAGCCACTGACTCCATACTGAAAGTGCCTCCACCAGGTACAATCGCCACCGCATTTGCATTATAGGTTCTTTTTAATGTTGAAGAGATATCAGTCATTACTTGCTGAAATAATCGGGACATGTGATTAAGAGAACGATCGGTGAAAACAACCGAGTATTCCAATAAACCTTCTGGGTCAATATCGCTTTGTAAACTCATAAATCATAATCCTATTATTTTTTATTTTTGGATACGCGGCTATCGCCACTCAGCCATCCACCCAGATGTCTCATACTGACTTCGAATCCGCCATTCTCTCAATACATCTAGTAGTTCCTGCTTTTTACAACTAAACTGATCATCGCACCACAGATTATTAATTTCATCAGGATCAGCCTTTAAGTCGAATAATTGGCCCTCAGGATGATCAAGAAAATGCACGAGTTTCCAATCACAACTTCTGACCATTGACATGAACTCAGTACCTTGCAGAATACCATCCCTGCCATGTTCAGCAAAGACATGATCTCTGGCTGTCCAATGTCGGCCTGCCAAAGCCGGTAAAATTGACTTGGCTTCAATGGTTTCGGGTATCTCGGCACCGGCTAATTCCAAAATAGCTGGACCCAAATCCATTTGTTGACAGAGTCCGTCAATTGTTTGTCCTCCTTTAAACCGACTAGGTGACCAAACGATTGTTGGGACTCGGGTAATGATGTCGTACATAGTCCATTTTTGGCTCTGACCATGATCGCCTAGACAATCCCCATGGTCAGAGGTGAAGATGACAACAGAATTATCCAAATACCCTTGATGGTCGAGAGTTTGTAGGATCTTGCCGATTTGGTAGTCAATCATAGTGACATTTGCCAAATAGTAGGCTCGTTGACGATGCAACTGTTCAGGAGTCGGATTGAGCTGATGAACCACGGAATCGTGATCTACTTCACAGTTATGCTGACGCATCTCCAAAAACGGGGTTGGTTGGTTGGCTAATTCTACTTCAGTAACAACAGGCAATGGCAAATCGCGTTCCATATACGGTTGAGCATACTCCCAAGTTGGATCATATGGTGGATGTGGACCAGGGAAACCGATTTGCAAAAACAGTGGTTGCGTAACAGGATAACTATTAATCCACCATTGTGCCAAATTACCAACAAACATGTCTGGGTGCATATCCTCAGGCAATTTCCATTCGAAGGCACCTAGCCTCTGATGGTAGTCAGCTTGCTGACGATATAATTCCCGTTGTTGTTTAATTAGGCCTCTAGCTTGTAAAGCCTTATCCCATTCATCAAAATAGTAGCGTCCCTCTAAGTAACGGTCCTTGTTTTCTACTACGTAACGCTCATCAAAACCTAGAGGCGTTTCAAAGGGAAAGCTATGCATTTTTCCGATATTGACACAGTGGTAGCCAACGACACCCAATCGCTCTACCCAAGAGCGGGTCCATCTATCAGCGTTTTTGAGGATACCTGTTGTGTGGGGATAGTAACCCGTAAACAGACTAGCTCGTGCCGGTGCACAAGAGGGAGCTGTAATGTAGCATTGCGATAAGTTTACGCCTTCGTTAACTAACCGATCCAAATTAGGTGTATCCATATAAGGAAAACCAAGGGCAGAGATACTATCGAATCTCTGCTGATCAGTCATAATTAGAATGATATTAG
Organism: uncultured bacterium; assembly: GCA_964451145.1. Classification (GTDB taxonomy): domain Bacteria; phylum Poribacteria; class WGA-4E; order WGA-4E; family UBA9662; genus TMED15. The sequence continues at coordinate 11,654 of CAYVHK010000016.1, forward strand.
GTTGTTCCATAGACATTAAAAACTCCTAAGCACCACGCTGAGTCATCTCTTCTATGAATTGACTGACTGGATACTCCTTGTCGTTGGGCGAAAGAGCGTCGTATTTGTTCAGTACAGCCATTTTAGGTGCTGGCATCACTGGATGCTCCAAGATTGGGTCGCTGGTTTCTGACCGCCAATGTTCCAGCCGTTGGCGCATTGATTCCAAAACTTTCTCGTCTGCTTGGCCACTGGCGATCAGATTATGCCGTTCATAAGGATCAAAAACGAGATCGTATAATCGTTCCGATTCTGGCTCATGTGCCTGCCAGCCGTGATCTAAGAAAAAAGTTTTACTGATGCTATCGTCACAATTTGGCATTGCCCAATGCTGTGCTTGGTCGTAGCGACGAATATATTTCCAGCGTTTTGTTCGAATCGCTCGTTGTGGTTCGTAGCAACAATGATAATTGACTTCGGCGAAAACTTCAGATCGAACAGCATCGGCATTACCTTGCACTAGAGGTAAGATTGAATGGCCTTGCAACCAGTCAGGATGATCAATACTAAGAAGATCACAAACCGTGGGGAATAGATCAATTTGGCTAACTAGTTCGTCTATTACTTGTCCTCCACTAAACCCGGCCGGGCCTCGCATAATGAGCATGATACCGATACCATGATCGGTTAAGCGAGATTTCATTTCGGGAAACGCTAAGCCGTGATCGGTAGTACAAATGACTAGTGTTTTATCGGCTAACTGGTATTTTTCCAAAGCAGAGAAAACAACGCCCATTTTTTGGTCTAAAGTTCGAGCTGCATCAATATAGTCAGCCATATCCTGACGAGTTTCAGGCGTATCGGAAAATGGTGCCGGAGGTTTAACGTATCGGGGGTCTGTTTTTGCTTCACCATTTGGTTGAGGTGCAAAACCGCCCGGTTTTACCGAACGAGCTCGGTGGGTTTCAGAAAAACCGACATCAAGAAAAAAAGGTCGATTGCCAGATTGAGAAGTTTCAGCTATAAATGCCGCTGCTCGTTCTTCCGCTCCACCTGATAATTTTGTATCTCTGGCTAAATTTCGGCTATAACCAGCTTCGTTGACATCTTTTACCACATGCTGAAAACCAGCCAAAACAGTTTCATAACCAGCTTCAGCTAAAGTGTGCATTACTAATTTTTTTGGGGTTGGTAGACTCCAACCTCGATTAACCAGTCCCCCCATGCCAGCAGTATGAGCCCATTGACCACTTAGCAAACAGGCTCGACTAGGTGAGCAAGTGGGGTTGGCGCAAAACGCTTGCCGAAAAAGCACCCCCTCTTCAGCTAACTTTTGGATATTTGGTGTTGGAATAGCATGGCCATATGGTTGAACATACCGCCCCGTATCGTGAGAATGGATATAAATGATATTCATCATAACAGAGTTGCCTCGGTCTATTACTAAACAGGTAGTATTTGCAATATTGTTGTGCTGAATTCAATTGAGTTCATCAACTCAATTAATAGCTTATTAAATTAAAAGTGTGAAGATCAGTAAAGCTCATATTTAACCAATCGACCATCAAGGCCCCCGTTGACAAACGGTTTTTTCCAACTGGAACGAAGTCCAATATGCTTGATGTATTTTCGATCACCAAAATAGATACAAGCAGTTGCACCTTGACATTGCCTTTTCAAGAAATCGCCCAGTCTTTGATAAAAAGGGGATAAATCTGCCGAGGCATTCAATCGAATGCCATAGGGCGGATTAGTTACAATGAATCGACCTTGTAACTTATCTAGCTTGAATATATCTCTCTGCTGAATCGAAATCAGCTTGTCGGCGGATAAAATATTAGCATTACGCCTAGCAGTAGCAACAGATTTTTGAGAAATGTCACTGCCCGCAATCAAGTCATCACTTACCATTGGGCGTTTTTTTTTGGCGTCTTGCTGAACCTGCTGCCATGTTTGATGGTTAAAATCAGGTAACTGCTCAAAACCGAAACTGGAGCGAAGTTCGTTCGGTGGTATGCCTGTTGCTTGCAAGTAGGCCTCGCACAACAAGGTGCCGGAACCACAAAACGGATCGTATAATGGTTGACATTGGTCCCAATCCGAAGCCCTCAACAGTGCCGCAGCTAATGTTTCGATCATTGGAGCTTCGACGCTTTCTTTTCGATACTGTCGTTGGTGTAAAGAGCCGCCAGAAGTATCGACACTGATAGTAGCTCGGTTTTTGTTGATCCGCAGATTTAGCCACAAATTTGGCTTCTTGGTGTTCACTGATGGACGTTGACCGGTAGTTGAGCGAAAATAATCAACTATCGCATCTTTAAGACGCAAAGCTGCAAATTTAGAGTGCTTAATGTTACTATCAGAGACCGTACAAAAAACAGCGAAAGTTTGTGAGCTAGTCAGGAAATCTAACCACCGTATTTGGCGAGCAGTTTTGTATAAGTAACGATCAGAATGACAATCAAAAGTGATTAATGGTGCTAAAACTCTATGTATTAAGGCTGACTGTAGGTTGATTCGGTATAGTTCCTTTTGTTCTGCGTTGAAATAAAGCCCTCGATAAGATAAGTCAATATTTTGGGCTCCAAGATTCCTCAACTCGCTGGCGGCTAACTGCTTAGTATCATCGGCAACTTGAGCAAAGTAGCGGTTACTCTTTTGATAGAAATACATAGTTTGTCTCGGAATTGTCCGGCTATTTTGACCGTTAATTGACGTTCGATGGTTCAATTAGTATACTTGCGTGTAAGTGTAGACGCAACATGTCATAAACGCCAGATGAGTAGATAGTAAATGCCAGAATGGGCTGAAGTCCGAATTACCAGCGACTTTATCAACTACACTGCTGAAGGGAGAGTGGTTGAGTCTCTCTATTTCTCACCTTACCTAAAGTTAAAATCATTAAATCGACTGATACCACCTTTTGTCATTTCGTCGAGATCAAGAGGTAAAGAGCTCGCTCTCTTTTTCTATCAGCCTTCTTCAACTATGGAGACAACTGATCAATACACACTGACATTGGGTATGAGTGGGAAATTTGTCCACTTGCAAAAAGACGCCGCCTCGCCAAAGCATAGCCACGCACACTTTGTTTTCGAGGATGAAACAGATTTGATATTTGTTGACGTTCGACGGTTCGGCAAAGGTGATTTTCGTCCATGGGCTGATTATCGTGGACCGGACCCAGTAGATCAATTTGATGATTTTAAATCTCACCTTTACAGTAATATGGAGAAAAGAACCTTTCAAAAACCGATCTCTGAACTGCTAATGGATCAACGTTACTTTAACGGAGTCGGGAACTATCTACGAGCCGAGATTTGTGGCCAATATAGACTAAATCCTTTTTTACCAGCAGTCGAGGTAATTAATGACGCATTTTTGGAATTCGTCAACTATATTCTGAGGCAGTCGTATAACTTGGCTGGTGGGTCTCTATACCAATGGAAGAATCCATTCTCCAATTTGACCCTTGATGAGAATATTGCGAATTTTGATGATTGGTTAGTTTTCTACGGTAAAGCTGAGAGTGTGGTAGATAAAACCGGTCGTCGATTCTGGTTTGACGCTAAATGGCAATCATTTGCCACGGCTCATTACCTCTAAGATGTTTGGCTTATTAAAAATTTTTCTGTTTTTAATACCAGGTATTGGTCAATTGATGACGCGTCAAATAAGTAAAGGTATCGACCTTATTCTGCTCATGATTTTGGTCCTGTTACCAATCATTTTCCAAAATGAGCAGTTGATATTCATATCAGCTATATGCAAACTTTTGTTTCCATTTATTTGGGTGTACAGTGCCGTTAATGTCTTTAGTTCTTTCTATTTTTCATACCTTGATATGACTCGGCACCGGCGATTAGTATTGGTTTGCATTAGCGTTGGTTTATTAGCAGAGGCTGTATTACTTGGTCGCACTGAAATATTAAAAGACCTAAGTGTAACTGATCAGTCTGAACTGGTGGCATCTACTAACCAAAAGTTATTGCCCAAAGCAATACCAGATCTGGCCAATCCTGCCGAAATTCCCACCACAAGTAATGAGCCTCACAGTACTGTGGAAATTGAACAAAATAAAAGTGTTGCAAGCGAAGATAAAACGACAGTATCCACAAAAGTGCTACAACAGTTTGTCGAGCAAAAAAAAATATCTCTGCAAGCTAAGGAGAAACCTTATTTGGTTATTGATATATTTCAACAGTGTTTGTGGATACTGAAAAAACAGCAAGTTTTGAACCAGTATCTAGTTTCAACCGCTAAGGCTGGTACTGGAAATCGGCAAGACTCATTCCAGACCCCACTCGGAGCACACCAGATTTACGCAAAAGTTGGCTCCGCCTCACCAAAAGGTGCCGTGTTTGAGGGAGGTTTTTTAACCGAGAAAATTGCAGGCAATCTATGGGATTACGAGTTGGCTGACCCGAAAGTCAACGATGTTATTACTACTCGTATCATCAAATTAACGGGCTTAGAAGAAGGGAAAAACAAAGGAGGGGATGTTGATACGCTCGCGCGTCGCATCTATATTCACGGCACGACCAACGAAAAAATGATCGGTCAGCCAACTTCTCAAGGTTGCATTCGCATGAAAAATGACGACATTATTGCCCTGTTTGATCAAATCGAAACGGGTGGCTTCGTATATATTGCGAATCGCCTAGAACTAGAATGAAATTGGTAGGCGCAGGAGTCGGCGCCCGACCCAAATTTGGCTAACTGGAAAAAGCCAAACTGTTGAAAAATCTCCTTCATATTCCCACCTTCTGTTCTAGCTGACCTTTATTTACGAATCTTGTTTCAAAGACCAATGGATTTTTTGCTTCTATTGACATTCGTTCTTTTTTGGATGATTGGTTGACTCCTTATGATAACCGTACGACTGTCGTCTTTGATGTCTCGTATTTGAAAGTAGTTGACAGTTATAAGTCCAAAAAATCAAGAGTAACGAATAAAAATTTATAAAGGCTGGATTGTATTAGTAAGTCAACCAAAACTGAAGAGGTTAAATACTTACTATATTCTGATCACTTGTGGAAAGGTGATCAGAAATGAAAACATATATTTGACGATAGGCTACAAATAAGACAGTGTATAAAATACTGAGTGCCCACTGCACCAACAGCTAAGAACCAATTTGGAGAATGACACTTGGCTAGCTTATCAGTTTCATAAAGAAGATTTAGGTCAAGGAATGGTGCTTGCTTTTCGTCGTCCTGATTGTTCTTTAGTAGGTACCAACTTGAAACTCTGGGGTGTCTCACCGGAAGCCAATTATGAAATCCACTTCGAAGATTCTGGCCAAAGACAAACGCTATCAGGTAGAGAAATGATAGGAGGAATCGACATTATCATAGAGTCTCAGCCGGGATTTGCGTTGATAACGTATTGCCAATCTCAGGAGATTTTGATCGAAATTGTCGTATTTTTCTCTTTAGGTTAGATGTCTAGGTTCTCATATTATTCTTTTAGTAAGAATAGCAATCTTTAATCCGTTCTTATACAAACTACTTGCAATAGGTTCGCGGCAAAAAATCTTAGCCAAAATTACTGAATCATTTTATCAAAATCTAACTTGAAATGTCTGTATCAGATTAACGCAGAATTGCTGATTCGTTCAAATTGAATTTGGCAATTTTTTTTTTT
>CAYVHK010000016.1:17288-38134 GCA_964451145.1 uncultured bacterium
GGTAATTCTATCAAATCAAGAATCAGATATGCCTTAATAATGAGAAACTAGTACTGACAAGACCCTATCAAGAAATACATCGTTCCACATTGATTTTTGGAATCAAACAGCAGAAAGTGAGCAGTTTTTGATAAATTTAGCATTGAAAAAGATAGACTGAACGATCCTACTATTAGTCTGCTAAGATAACCTAAGTTTATATCTCTGCGTCAGAAGATTAAGGATTATTGTCAGCACATGGGAGTGTTTGAATCCAAGCATTGAGCCAAATCCAAATGAAGTCGAATATCTATGCTTTCCCTGCAATTGTCGTATTCCTCTCTGTTCTGCAGCCTTGGCCTGCTTGACTTAACACCATATTAATTAAAGAGGAGTAAATTTTATGATACGTGTCGGTATTATTGGTGCAGGTGGCATCTCAGAATCTCACGCAAATGGTTATCTACAATTATCAAATCAAGTCGAAATTGTAGCAGTAGCTGATCTAGATTACGAACGAGCTCAATTAGCGGCGGATAGGTGGGGAGTTAAGCATGCATTTGCCGATTATCGGCAAATGTTGAAGCTGAACCAGATTGATGCTGTTAGCGTTTGTACTTTCACTAAAGCACATTGCCAACCAAGTATTGATGCGCTTGAAGCAGACAAACATGTTCTAGTTGAAAAACCAATGGCCGCTACAGTTGACGAAGCCGTTCGAATGGTACAAGCCAGCCAAAAAAACAATAAAATTCTAATGGTTGGGATGAAGTGGCGGTTTATGCCTGAGGTCCTAGCTGCAAAATCTTTCATCGAAGATCAAAAATTAGGCGAAATTTATTATGCCGAGGCCATTGGTTGGCAACACAGGGGAATTCCCGGTAGAACCTTTATTCAAAAAGAAACGTCTGGTGGTGGGGCATTTATGGATAATGGAGTCTATACCCTTGATACAGTCTTGTATTTAATGGGGCATCCGAAACCTGTTTCGGTCTCAGGTACATCCGCTAACATATTTGGACATTCATCAGATGGTAACTGGGAGGCCGAGGCGTTTAACGTAGAAGATTTTGGTACAGCTTTGGTCCGTTTTGAGGAAGGAATAACTCTATTTTTTGCTCATTCTTGGGCCATTAATTTCAAAGCGCAGTGGCAGGTAAGAATTGCCGGTAGCCGTGGCAGTGCAGAGATTTATCCTTTTTCGAGTCCTAAATTACGACTGACACATGGTGGTTATAGTAACCTAGCTGAATCAAATCCAACTCATCTACCAACGGGATCGATCGACATCAGCTATGAGATTAAACAGTTTATTGAAGCTATTGAGCATGGATTAACGTCACCAGTTCCAGCCAACACATTTCTTTATACTAACTTAATCTTCGACGCTATTTACCGGTCAACTGATCTCAGACGTGAGGTCATCATAGAGTTACCCGACTTATTACTGCAATAAGAAGAATGAGATTTTTCTTGTGTTTTCATGAAAATTACATCATCTATATCATGATTTAATTTTGATCAATCGTCTTGTGAAAATACAGTGAAAATTAAGTGGGGTAGATAAACTTACTTTTATGTTTAAAGGAGATTAGAACGATAATACGCTCATTAGAAATACTAATCGTACCGTTAGTTTATCTTTCTATTACTAATGCTGATGATCTCAGTGAAGTGGCAGATGAAATTTTGACTTCCAAACAGGCTAGTCTCATTGCCACTAAAGTTTGGAATCTGCACTGCCAGAAGATCCAATTCAGTCGTCAAGCTGAAATGGACTCTCGGAAGTTGCAGTTGGACACACTTGAAATGATTTTCTGGTATCAAGTTTACGGGGATAAGCTTGAAAACGGACGTAGTTTGTATATTTCACTACACGGTGGAGGTGGTGTGCCAAAAGAAGTAAATGACCAACAGTGGGAAAACCAAAAACGTCTATACCAACCAAGCGAAGGAATTTATCTGGTACCACGTGCGCCCACGGACACTTGGAATCTTTGGCATCAGCCACACATAGATAGGTTCCTTAGTCGTCTGATTGAGAATTTAATTGTTCTGGAAGATGTTGATCCAAATCGGGTTTATATTATGGGTTACTCCGCAGGTGGTGATGGTGTCTATCAGCTTGGGCCACGTATGGCTGACCGTTGGTCTGGAATCGCAATGATGGCAGGACATCCCAATGACTCACAGCCAGATAATCTCCGCAATACTGCCTTTACTCTCCACATGGGAGCTTTGGATAGTGCCTACAATAGGCACCATATGGCGAAAAAATGGGAAGGAACACTTAAACAACTTCAAGATGATGATCCTAATGGTTATAAACATCTTGTCAAGATATACAAGAATAAAGGACACTGGATGGAGGGAAAAGATCAGCTAGCGATTCCTTGGATGGCTGAAAGAGCCAGGGAGCCGTATCCAGAGAAGGTCGTCTGGTTACAAGACGATGTAGTACACAATCGCTTCTACTGGTTGGCTGTCGAAGGTGAGTCAATACAAAAACGAAGTCGGATTATTGCTACACTAAATCAGCAGAGAATTAATATTGAAGTTGCAACTGTACCAACTATAGTCATTAGATTAAATGACGAAATGTTGAACTTAGACTTGCCTGTTGAGATTCAATTTAGAGATCAGTCTCTTTTTAAAGGAAAAGTTAGCCGCAAAAGAACCGTTATAGAGAAAACGATTTTAGAACGCGGTGATTATGACAGCATCTTTAGTGCTGAAGTGATGGTCAAAATCCCGTTAAATAAATGATACTCTTTGCTAACCAATCAATTTTTTGAGCGAATAAAGTGGGATTAGATCAAAAATATAAACTATCTTATAGGCGCGTATTCAAGCCAAATTGATTCCATGCCTATTTCAAGTAGTAAGTAATAACTATCCGCCCATACGACCATTTATTGGTGGGTTGTAATACAAATTTAGTGATTTTGATCTCATTGGCATATGGAGATAATATTTCCCTAATTTCTTCCCTCGTCATATAATTTTTGATAACTCTATGCTTTGTTCCGTTAGGTAAGTTTCTTTCCTGAATGTAATTTCCTTCACTGTCAAATATACCTGTTGTCACTGAGAAATCACCTTGTAACTCATCACAAAAAATGACCTTGGCTTCAGGTTTCAGAACATTATGAACTCCTTGTAAAAAATAGTCCATCTTTGACTTAGGCACGTGTGATAACCAGTCAATCCCCATTGCCGCATCAAATTTGTTCTCAATCTTGGCCAAATTGTAGGCATCAGCTTGTTGGAAAGATACTAAATTTGGCGATAGTTTTTTAGTGATAGCCTGATCTAGTGTTGATTGATTAAAATCCGTGGCTAATATTTTCTGAGCAAACTGGCTGATTTGTTGTGTCCAGAATCCAGGTCCACAAGCAACTTCAAATACGGTTCGATTTTTCACCTCCGTACCAATGAAGTCTATGACTGGCTTTAAATTTATTACTTTATCTGGATTATTGTATCCCATTGACTTATCATAAATGGAAGCCCTTTGATCATAGTACAACTGCATTTCGTCAATGATTCTCATCTTATAAACCTACGGTACTTTTTCTCTTATCATGTTCATAATAGAAAACCTAGCATTTTTTCATCATCCAACTATTATGACCCAATCAACTGGATTTTGTTTGCTTAGGTTTATCATCACATCGCTCCTTCTAACGGCTCATCAGGACTTTCGAGTTCCAGTAAGGCGTAAAGGAGAAGGCCAACGCCATTTGTAGTTTCATAATAAAGCATATTTTGTTTGTATTACTATCTCAACTAAATTAAATTTCAATTACCTGATTGATTGCTATCATATTTCTTTTTAATCTTACATCAAATCTTATTTACTATGGGGAAATTCATTTGGTAACCATACAGGTAGATTCTGAACTGAATTTTTGGATGGTTTCGATATCGGAATACCCCACGATTCAAAAAATGGACCTAGATTCCGGTTAACTATTTTCGAGAAATTAGTCATCCATTGATCTCTCTTTTCCTGATCATTTTTAGGCCTTTGATTAGGAGATAGTTTATGATACTGGGCAAAGACATTTTTGAAAGCTTTCCAACCAAATTCCTGCTGGAGTTGATAATACATATATAATGCTAGAAATGGTTTGCTTTTCCACTGTTCGAATTGGCTTCCGTCTTTAAAATATGATCGATATTGTTTTTCTATACTTGGTTGAGACATTCGGCCGACTTCTGGTTTTATACTACAAAGCTTGTCCAGAATATACATTGTGAACAAATTGACAGTTACTTCACTTGTGCCTTCAAAGGTCCAGTCCGGACTTTGGAACATATGTCCAGTTTCATGGAAAAATCCCCAGTCGCCTTCATTGACTAAGTGATTTCTATCCACTAGATTTTTTGCAGTGACAGACGGAATCATGATGGGATTACCAGCATGCATCCAGCCAGCGCAAAGTTGAACATCTGAACAATATCTTTGTGGGTAATATCTATTATTGGGTAAGACCGCCAAATCAGCTGATAAATTTATGACTTTATCCCAAGTTTCCATTAATAATTTTGGATCATCCAGTTTGCGGATCTCAGTGGAAGAAACGGTTAGGATAACTTTATCTGAAGCTATTTCTGCTCGAGGCGCTGGTAAATATCTAACTCGTTGAACCCAATCCTCAAGGCTTGTTTCACCCAATTTATAATAGGGTGCCTCAACTGCACCATCTATTCTCACCGTTGTTGATTCTCCATCTCTTGGCTCAGTAACTACAATGTAAATTAAGCCGCCAAAAGAATTTGCAACTCTTGTTTCTTTTTCTCTTAATGGCCATTCATTGATAATCTCTGGAGCCCGATTCCACACTGATTTGTTCCATAGCTTGCATGTAGTTGATCCGATGCGCACTTTTAATTTCTTTTCGACGGAAGTTGAAGGAAGGTAGACACTAATGAGTTGGCCTGCATTGGCAAATAATCCTACACTGTGCCAGCCTACAATTGAGTTGTCAATTTCTACACTTCGCCCAACTAAGGGGGTTCCTACTGGAGAAATACCTGGAAATGTTTTTGCGGACACATGCGCCTTTATGTCTTCGGCAGATAAGGATCTTGACTGACGAATTTCTTCTAACATGGCTAGACGTTGCAAAATATCTTTATCTTTAATTGGTTTATCTGGAGAAGGGTTAGGTTGGCTTATATGAGTACCTAGAATTTTTTTTAGCTTGGGGCGAAAAATTCGGTCATCAGCTGGAATACAATTGGCTGCTATTGTTAGTGTCTTAGACAAGATTGAGATTTCCTGTTCAGTAATTTTGGAGTGACCTGATATCTGTTGAACTAATGATTCAAGTGCAAAATAGGCATTGGTATTGGAGGAAGGAGGTGGTTGGACTAAAAATCCATCTTGGGTAGTGTCAGCAGAGAAACCATCGGCGAAAACTAGACCTGCTCGAGCAAAAAAGACATTTCCAGCAAAATCAGTACTTAGTTGTTGATCTGGATGGATTTGTTGCCATCCCCATCCAGTAGCCGAATCAATGATTGCTCCCCCCTGTTTTAACCAGTTATTTATCTCAATTTGTTGTTTTTTAGAAGTTGTTGCTATTCCACCAATTAACACATCGACAGTATGGAAATTATCAATCCCAATCAAGTTGGCTTGAAAACCAATATTATTTAAATAACTTACCAAGTAGGAATTGTCAACAACTCCTACTTTGGGTTTGGGTTTTTCTGCCGTCCACCTAATTGTATTAATTAGCAAGTCCCCGGTATCGGCATTTTCAATTGAGTCTTTTTTGAAAAAACCATCGTGGCTCCAAAGGATGATCCGGCCATTGTAATACTTGGCACCAGCAACAACTATTTGCCCCTTTTCATCTTGAATAACGCCAAAAGAATTGGGGCCAAAGACTGAAATATTACCTGGAATTCCAGGACTAGAAATCTGATTAACGCCGAATGTGATCATGTTTAGATCGGGTTTTTTGTCCATATTTACATATGAGGAGAGATTTAATATTGATTGAAAGAATACCAGCGAAAAAACTACCATGATGTATTACCTATAAATCTATTTCATAGATACGAATTCTTTAGTTAGTGAATATGCTAGGTTTTAAATCTGATTTGTGAAGTATGAGTTAAGCATACCTATCCTGAGTTGCCACCGATGGCTTAATTGTATCCACCGGAATCGATTTCTTCAACCAACCTCTAGCAGTATTCAAATTACGTCTAGGTGAATGGTTATTACTGTCTGATAAAAGGGAATCTTCATGGTTAACGCTGTTGTGTATTGTGCAGTTGCAATAAGAGAACAAAGAAAATCAAATGAATTAATAGTTTTTAATGCCGGTTGAATTTAATTAATTTAACTATTGTTTTGCCATTCGTAGTTTATCAAGATACTTAAACTTGTATACGTACGATGTAGCTATCAAAATTATGCTTTAATTTTTCACCTGATCAAAAAATATTTTTCGATTTCATTTTCCTATTAATTGCCTGATAATTCTTTTTATTGACTCAATTGATTCGGTATGACAAGCTAGGCAAAAAATAACTTATTGAACTGGAGCATCACATGAACTTGCAGAATATTTATATTGGAACTTACACAGAAAAATTGCCATTTGTCGATGGTAAAGCTGAAGGTATTTATGTCTACCAATTGGATTCGAATTGTGGGAAACTAACTTACTTGTCCAACACTATTGGCCCACGTAACCCATCCTATCTAGCAATAGATCCGGAACGGAAATTCATTTATTCTACACAAGAAACTGGCATGACAGATGTTCCTCAAATTCATGCCTTGGCAACTGATGGTGACCTTCTATCTTCCTTGAACCATCAGCCAGCACATGGTGGGCTGCCTTGCCATATTACTGTTGATCAGACTGGGAAATTCGTTTTAACTGCTAATTACGAAACGGGTAGTATTGCGTGTTATCCGATCCAGAGCGATGGATCTTTAGGAAAAAGAACAAGTTTTATTCAACATGAAGGATCTGGAAGTACTCATGAACGTCAACTTTCTCCTCATGCGCATGCAGTTGTTTTAAGTTCAGACAACCGCCTTCTGTTTGTTCCTGACCTTGGCTTAGACAAAATTTTGGTTTATAGATTTGATGATCAGGTAGGTTCGCTAGAACCAAGTAATCCTCCTTTTGTCAAGACTCATAAAGGTGCAGGGCCACGTCACCTTGTATTTCATCCTACTAATCAGTACGCATTCGTGCTAAACGAAATGGATGCTACGATTATTGTTTATGCATACCAAAGTGGATTACTAAATCCACTTCAAACTATCTCTACACTACCAATAGATGCGAAAACACCACCATCTTGCGCAGAAATCGTAGTTACACCAGATGGTCGTTATGTCTACGCATCTAATCGTGGTCATAACAGCTTGGCCAGATTTTTATTTGAAGCTGGCCAGCTATATTCTCTCGGGCATACCCAGACTTTGGGTGAGACCCCTCGTGATTTTGCCATTGACCTCACAGGGAAATTCTTAATTGTTGGCAATCAAGACACCGATACGGTGGTAACCTTTCATATTGATTATCAAACTGGAGACTTAGAACCAACTGGATTTTTGGCAGAAATACCAAATCCAGTCTGTATTTTGCCCGTTCAGAAACGGTAAAGTGTGTCTAATCAGCAGACCTTTAACAATGGCAATAAAATTCGGCAACAGCAAAAAAACAATTGACAAAGACAATTTTCGGGGAGTCGCAGCTGATACTCAGAGTGACTACTATATAGTCTCGTAAGTTAAAGGCTGACAGATCATAAGGCATAAGAAATACCGGGCGCAATATATGGGATATAAAGACACCCTGCGTATACTTCAAGGAGAAGAAACTGAGACTTAGGCGTTATCCAACCGCTAAAGTTTGCCCTGATTGGTTAATAATAAAAAATTGACAAAATTTGGACAATTACTTGAACGAAGGATATCTTTCCGACTGAAAACGATGACTTAGGAGAGAATTAATCAGCAGATTAGTACTCAATTCGTCATTTACTAAATTGAGTACTAAGTCTTTCTGAATACAGCTATTTTTACACCACTAATTACTGTTTGAATAGAAATGTATATAGACATTAACATTCCAGCGAACGAAAAACTATAGATTGATTTTATGTTTTCGAGTTCTTTCTTCTGTAGAGGCATCGGCTAATTTTACCAAGTAAAAAATCAGGTAAAACCGCCATTTACATATAGAATAGTGTCCAAATAGTTGAGGTGCGAAAAGCTTGGAATAGTCAAAATAGTTATTTTTGATTCTTTTAGAAACAAAGCCTGTTAATTTTCGCTTTGCCCTCAACTACAATTGAAGCTTTTATCAGATGATTAATTGGCAAATATGATGTTAAAAATCTCTAATTCGTTTGTAATGCCGACAGATTTCCGATTTTCCTACATTTATAAATGTATTTTTTCTATAGGTTTGTTTTGTCATTTTCACCTTTTTAGACTAGGGGTAAAACTGGTAAGTTTGAGTGCTAAAGATTACACCCGATAAACTCCAAAGATTGCCCATTATATAATCTCCCAATATCAACCCTAGAAAAAAAGGGATGGCAGCTCGATAACTACGCACACCACCGTGATGCAAAACACACCATTTTAAACCAAGGCAAATCAACAGCGGTAGCCACAGATCCGACATCTCTTGGTTGCCCGCCATTACGTAGCCCAGTGGATGTAAAGGAAGCCAGAAAAACTTCAGGCGTAAGTATACTAAGCCTATCATTAGGGTGAAACCAATAGTAACAAATAAGAGAGTAAACCATTCGGTTTCAGTGGGATTGGTGAGCCAGCCACTCAACCGTCCAAAAAATTCACGACCATATCCAGTTGACCAACGTTCAAAGTAACCCGAAGATGCCCCGTGCTTGTAGTAAAGATGAAGTTGGACCCAGAAGGCGACAATACTCCCGATAATAGTGGCAATTAGAATAGCGGTGATCATTGAACGATGGTGGATATTGGCGTTTTCCGAAATTTGGAAAGCTTCCATTTGATGAGGCATTTGTTGAGGACGATAGTCACGATTAAAAAAGCAAACTGAGAGGGCTGTTAGGTTGCGTGCCCCTAGTCGTCGAGTGCCCAAGAGATCAATCAGAAAATAACGAGGCGCTTGCCAATGATAGGCATGGACAAAAATGCCAGCTTCAGCTCTAATTCGGGTTGTGATAATTGGCGTGATTAAGATAAGTACGGTAAAAGCTAGTGCTAACCAAATCGACATGCCGGCTTGAAATAAGGCTAGAGTGAAAGCAACTGCTGTGATCAGCATTCCCCAAACGGCTAAACGATAAGATAAGAACTCGGTTTGTCCATGACTATCCTCTACCGTCTGACCAAAGGCGACATCCAGCACTTTACGGAAGTGTGCACGGCCAATCCAAATAAAAAATACGCAGAGACCAAAAAACGCACCCAATGTCTGTTCGTTTAAGTACGGAAAATTCCCTGGTATACCAAATGCTCTAGCGGCAGCCATCTGATTTCGATACAAAAAGTAAAACATCAAAGTAGAAAAAAGGACATCCAAAGGCATCAAAAACATAATACCAATTGCAAATGGGTAAAAAGCAACTGTTACTGAACCGTAAAAGTTTAGTGGTGATTCGCTGAAATGATAAGAGCGGCGTGTGATTGGTATCTCAGGCAAAGAGGGAAAAAGAGTGCTTATTCCATTTAGTAGACTAATACCGGCGGCAATAGAAATTCCTAACCAGAGTTTCTTATTGATAAAAATACTACCTTCAGTTTTTGTCATTGCTAAAGGAAGTTGAATGATAGGAAAAGTCAGTCGTTCAAGATCTGCCCACTGGCGACGTAAAACAGTATTCAAACATAGAAACATTACTGCTAACAAAGAAAAAAGAAGAATCCAACCCAAAACAACAGGTAACCAAGTTCGTAAATGCAAGGGTATATAAAGACTTGACTCACCCATATAGTAACCCTTTAACACTGTTCGATTGGAAATCGTTAGCCAGGTTGGAAGGTGATGCCAAAATAGTTCTCTCCATTCATTTTCATCGGTGGCAAACCAAGTACCATGGCCTAAAAGAGATAATACAGCTTGTAGGACATCGCATCCAGCCAGCGATGTTGCTAAACTCAACATGACGTAGAGCAAAAGTAACTCCTGTGGTTGTAGGAAACAACTGATAGATAGATTGCTGAGACTGGAAACATAGTTGATGACTGTATTGACGATCAATAACAATAATAAAATGAAGATGACGTTAGAGAGAGGAACAACCCAAGTGGGGAAGGTATATCTCACCAATTCCATCTGGAACAGGAAATAGGAGTTAATAGGCGTAATTATGATAAAAAGCAGTATCAGTCTAGTCAGGCGGGGCTTTGGATTCGATGGTGCTAAAGCTGAAAGAGGTTGTGCACTTACCATAAGTTCTGGTTATTAATATCTGAAGGGGGAAATTATTCTTCTGAGTCTTTTAACTGACCAAAGTAAAATAAACAACACTAAAATAATACGACCGGCTTTATTAGTCATTGGTTTTTGCTTATAATTCAGAAGTGAAATTTGAGATCGCTACATATAAACGATTTCACGCAAACACTCTCTGTTGAGGAATTGAACCTTAATTATAGACCAAATTGCTATTTTCAATTGTTCTATTGGGTTAACAGGCATTAGCCCAAGGACTGTAATCACTAAGCCCAAATTTCCAACAGTCGTTGCTTTAATTCTGAATTTACGCTCCATATCGGTTATCCTCAATCCTTATATTACTTGGGATAAATGCTGACTAACTTAGATTATAACCTTGGTTGTGTATGGTAGATATCAATAAACTGATATTTGGCAGAGAGTAGCATAGAGAGAAAGGAAGAACAATAGTAAATCAATTAGGTATTGGTTGACAAAAACATGTTTCTATTTTAGGTTGTATCTGAGGGGGGGACTGGCATGAGTATTATTAGATTCAGAAATGAAATATGGTTCCTCGCCGACTGATAATCTTTCACATTGTTTTCGACTATTATAAATTCTAATTTTCTGCGAATAATAAATTACAGTAAATGTTTTCCGTTCTTTACAGAATGAAGTAATATGAGAGAATCGGCTCTTTTTGCAACACGGTAGAGTGATGGTTATGTCGAGAATTCTCGTTTTTTGCCTGCAGTGTGTTCTCAATTATCGAAGTTTATTGGCTATTCTGACCTGTTGACGGATGTTGAATTGATAGATTATTTCCGACTTATGAAAGACTTTAAAAAATTCTACACCAGCAAAAATATTTAGCAGAAACATAAAACCGAAGGCTAAAAATATTGAGGCTTCATGATGGAATATTTACCATTCAGGAAAAATTGTCAAATCATTTGGTGTATAGCACTGATATTTATTTTTAGTTGGGTGTCAATACAATTGGCAGCACAGAATTTGCGTGAACAAGAAAAAAAAGGCTCCAATAACCAAGCCCAACGAAACGATATGATTTGGGTTTTTACCCTAATCGATGGATCCCAACTGGTCGGGCGTATTGATGGTCAGAATAATGCCACCATAGATATTAAGCAGCTAAATGGTGATGTTAGATCCATATTTACTTCTGATATCGCTGACCAACAGCCAATGGATAATTTTAAAATTGTCAATGGTGAACGCTGGACATCGAATCCCAACCGAACGCGGCATCTGTGGTCCCCCTCTTCTATGCCATTGAAAAAGGGTGAATCATATCTTGCCCAAAAAGAAATCCTTTTTACCTCTTATGCCATTGGAATTACGGATAATATCGCAGTCTTGGTCGGTTCTATTACACCCTTTCTATTGGCCGGTGGCTACGGCGCAAACTTCATCGGTGCTGTCAAGTTTGCCACTGAGTTTGCGTCTAATTTTTACCTTTCTGGTGGCGGTGAAATGATTTGGCTTCCCCGGTTGGGTGGCCTTGCTTTACCCTACCTTGGATTCAGTGTGGGTGAACCAGATTTACAGCTTTCGTTCAATGCGGGTAAACCTTTTTCATTTGATGAGGAATCTGGTGCTGAGGATCTGAATGCTATGATTTCAATATGCTTCATGTGGCGATTCGCGGGCAATCATGGGCTGATCAGTGAAAATATCTTTTTACCTGGTGTTCCTACAGATGATTTTGGATGGGGTGTGGCAAGCCTACACGGACTTGCTTGGCGACAGATTGGAAAGGATTCTGCATCTGATTTAGGTTTTATTATACTGGGAGGAGTACCAGTTCCTATTCCTTGGTTTGATTATACATGGCATTTTAAATAGTCTTCTACCGTGTCAAAGGGTTGGGGCCGTTGCTAGAATGTAGTTATCTAACCCTGACGTTCTTCTGCTAACATTAGTGATTATAGCCAAACTTTTCAACGTCATAGATTACCTTTTATCTTCACAACATATATTTGATTGGTAAGATTATTTTTAAACTGATTCAGAATTATTATTAAAATGAACTTGGTACAGATTTTATTCGATCTAACACAAAAAAAATTACCTTAAGCTAGTATTCTTGCCCTTCTCATCCTGTTGTTTCCAACGATGATATTTTGTTTTACTTGAAATATGTATCTTTCAATATTAGCCTGAATTTCAGGTAATATATTAATCACATTATAGGTGCTGACAGATGCTGTTTTGTGTTGGTTGATCTCAAAATTTCACTTCGTCGAAATTGCATTAATTAAGATAACTTGCTATATTGGGCTTTAAAGCAATTCAGACATCTATGGTTAGTATTATCAGAGCTAAAAAAGACTGGTTTTCTAGCGAAATAATTAATTTGAACTACACTAATTCGCCGATTAGCCTTAGTTTACTAATGCTGGAATTGAATGAATAAATCGTGTCTAAGTCACCGTCTAACTGAAACCGAAAGGAAGCAATTTTCCAATAATGGTTATCTGGTTATCGAAAATACACTTACGCCAGAGATTTTGGATATTTGTTTAGCTGCGGTAGATAGGATTGATGCCCAAGTTCGCAAAGAATTGAATTGTGAACCCCATAGACGAATTAACGTTCACGATTGTATTGGAAAAGAAAATGATCTGCTTCAATTAATTGATATGCCTACTACCTTCCCAAAGGTATGGGCATTGATGGGTTGGAATATTTATCTTTTTCATACTCAAGTAATAGTTAGCCCGCCAACCCATAATTCTTCTGTGCCTCACCGACGTCTTAGTTGGCATCAAGACCAAAATCGTAGTAATGGAGATTTAGACACAGAGCGTTTACCAGTCAACCCGATGCTATCGCTGAAGATCGCATATTTTCTAACTGATACAACTGAAGTAGGAATGGCTAATTTGTACATTGCGCCTGGTCAACAAAATGAAAATAAAATTATCTTTTCTGAGCAAGATCCAGATCTGCCGGTCAACGCAATTCCTGTTCAGGTTTCAGCCGGAACCGCCGTTCTGTTTGACCGTCGTCTGTGGCATGCATCTAGTCCTAATTATCTGAATCAAACTCGAAAGGTGCTTTTCTATGGATACGCTTACCGCTGGATTCGGCCCAAATGTATTATGAATGTAGACAAACTTAGGGCCAAAACGACCCCTATAAGACGTCAATTATTGGGGGCAGCTGGTAGTCAGGATGGATACTATCTACCTACCGAAGAAGATGTACCTTTACGTAAATGGCTGCAAAAAAACAGCGATGATGAACTCACTTGGGGTTCTAGATGACAACAGCCGAGGCGATAACAAGTAAACAACTTATCAATTTTTACGAACTCTGAACTGATAAGCTCATTAGTTATTATATAATTGGCGCTTTTGCGCAAATATCTACAGAATCAGGTGATTATGAACGGATTTTTCCGATAACGAATTAGGACCTATGGCTGCCAGAATACTCACAACGACAGTTCAATAAAAAATGATGGACCCAAAATTACTAAAACTTAACTTTACGCCTCATAAGTTGACCAACGAACAAAAAATTAAATTAGATAATTTAGGTTATCTAATACTACCTAATATCATCGATTTTTCTTGGCGGCAGGAATTGTGTCAAGCTTTTGAACACATCATACATTTAGAAGGAAAGAATGCCGGTCGGGAAGCAGGACAAATGACAGGTGTACGTCGATTATCAGATTTGGTTAATAAAGGGATAGTATTTGACCCAATTTATATTCAGCCACTTTTGTTAACTTGTGTAGCACATATATTGAAACAACCTTTCAAAATTTATTCTCTGAATGGACATGATCCTCTTCCAGATCAAGGTCAACAAGCCCTTCACTCTGATGGAGGTAAGTCAGTTGGTCCACCAATACAACACCAGTTGGTCAATTCAATGTGGATGTTGGACGACTTTACTCCAAATAATGGCGCTACACGGGTTGTTCCTGGTTCACACCTGGAATTTCAGACTGTTAGAGAACTGATAGATGATTCTTTGGCCACTCACCCGGAGGAAATTCTGCTATGTGCACCAGCTGGTTCGGTGGCCGTTTTTAATGGAAGTATTTGGCATAGTTGTACACAAAATAATTCATTACAGAAATGTCGAGCCTTACATTGTGCCTTTTCACTACGGCACATGGATCAACAAACAGACCAAAAGTCTCACCTAAAACCGGAAACAGAAAATCGACTTTCTTCATTGAGTCGCTATATATTGGATGTTTAAGACGAAGAAAGTAGACGGTAAAGAAATAAGTCTGAATTATTGAATAATCGTTATGAAAAAGAATGAATTATATGATCGAAAAGTCAAATTAGCACGGAACCAAAAAGAAAACGATTTATCTATTTCTTGGCTGTCAAAATTTCAGTAAAGAACGAACTGGAACACTGAGAACAGTTTCGGTATGTTTAGTTTCCTCTGGTTTGACTTTTATATTATTTGACAACTCTAAAGTTTGTTTGAATTTTTTCCTGACATCTATCGAAATTTGCCCTCCTTGGTAATGAGGCGTTGAAAATAGTAGATCCAATAACTTTGGTAAGTCAAAATAAATATATTCGTTCAATAGTGGTGTTAGGAAAAATGGAAATCATACTAGAGATTCCATAACTTGACGGAATTCTTAGAAGTTTATATAATTTCAAAAATGAGATGATTTTAGCTGAAAAATGATAGCGTGAGAAAAAATGGCAAAAGCTTTACCACTAGTAACTTATCAGAATACACAAGAACAAATTGAGGCGGTTGAACGGGATGGTTTTGTTTATCTTCCTAGTGTACTCAATATTGATGAAATCGATATATTGAAACAGTTGATGGTGGAGTTAGAAACTATTCCCCAAAATTTAGATACACATACTAGCCCAGAAAAGGGTGATAAATTTTTGAACAAGGTTATTAATAACTCCTTTAATCGACACGCACATTTTTTGCAATTTTTAGACAAAGCACCAGTTATTGATATTGCTGAAGGACTTCATGGTGAAGATTGCCACTGTATAGGGATGCAATCTTGGATTACTGGTCCAGGACGACCAGATCAAATGTTGCATACGGATTGGTTACCATTTACACTTCCTGCAGATATACTGGAAGATCCACGGGTCAAAGTGCCAGTTTTTATTACGACTGCGCATTATTATCTAAATGATATGTACGAAGAGTTGGGACCAACCAAGTTCGTACCGGGATCACATTTTTCAGGTCGTAGCCCAGAAGGTGACACTTATTGGAAAAAGCGGGGTGAGGAAAGCATTCTATGTCGTGCAGGAGACGTTGTTATTTTTCGTTCTGAAGTTTGGCATAGGGGGAGTGCCAATACAAGTGAAGAGACAAGATATTTGCTACAAGTGCACTATTCTAAGCGTATGATAACACAAAAATACCCCCCTTACTTCGGTCAGTTCCGTTTTGATGACTCAATTGTTAGTCAGTGCAACCCTAGACAAAAACGCTTGTTAGGAGACCATAAACCGAGCAACTATGATTGAAATAAAAATATTTGAGTCTCACTTCTGATCAATCGACCGGGCACAGAATTAATCGGAAGTACAACGCTGTTATTTAATGTGTACTGAGAAGAAAAGTCTAGAGAATATCTTTGCTCAACTGCACGAAATCAATCTGTCTTTGACGAGTTGTGCTGATAGTCCGTATTCTGTCTTTTATTTGTTAGTTCCTTGCTTGTTTAGGCGTTTAAGGTGTGTTTTTGAACTCTAGGATCTATTATTCGTCGTTTTTTGTGTATACCAGCCTCTAAGTTAGCTAATAGATGGATATTTAAAAACTAACCTAGTACGGCCTATATTATCTTTCCACGCGAACAAACAATTCTTGCTGCTATTTTTCTTATTTTCTCATACAGTGGTTAGTTTAGACATTGTTTATTACTCCAGATAATCAAAATTATTTCCTGCTTGGTTTCTTATATCATTAGAAATTATGTGTCAGTCTGACGATATGGTCTTACCGAACCAATTTGGCTTTTATTTTGAAGAATCAAATCAATCTCAGTAAGTATCGATAGGTAAAAACTCTTTCCTTGTCTATTTATATTCCTACTACGCTTCTTCGCTATCATCAATAATAAAAAAGGTACCAACCTTCATTTTGGGGTCGATACCTTTACAGAAAACAAACCGTCAATAAATAGCTTAGTAAATGTCCTTTATCACCCCCCAGCTGGTGGCGAGCTTTTCTTTAGCTTCAATCGCTAGAGCTGAAGCCAAGCCATTTTTCATAACTAACTGAATTTGCTTGTCGGTCAGTGCAACACTAAAAATGGCGACCTCGTCGAACGAACCGTGCATAAAAACATGATGTGCCAAAAAATCTCCCATCACTACTTCTTGTGCCTTGTCATCGGTATCCATGGCATTGGCCGCACCAAATTTTCCATTCAATTTACCGTCAACATAGATTTCGTGGTCTTGAACGTCCTTAGCACCTTTGGGAAAAACAACAGCGTGGTGATGCCATTTACCGTCACAAACATCGATATCACCCCAATTATTCCCGCCGGCATTTTCTACTCTAAGCCAGCATTGTGCTCCAGCAACATGTCCTCGGACATAGTACTTTTTGGTCGCTTCGTTAGGCCCCCACTTAACCCAAGAATGTTCGCGTGCACTGGCACTCTTGAACCAATATAGAACGGTTCTTGGATCTTTCCCACCGATACCATGGTAGCCCTTGACTACCAAATTATCATCTTTGCCATCATAAACTAATCCCTGACCAAATTTTCCGGGCCCATACTTGACCCCGCCTTCTAAAGCTCCATTTCTCTTGTTTGGAGATGCATCCTTTGCTAATTTACCTTTTCCTTCCTCAAAAAGATACGAGACTTCAACTGTCTTCATATCAAAAACTGCTGAGAAGGCTAACTCAAAGGCGAACAAACAACTGACAAGCATCAGGTAATACATACGTGTTTCTCCTATTCATTTTTTTGTTAACTAGTTTAAGTCAAATGACTAGTAACTAGCTCTAAGAATTCCCCAGCGAGTCGGAAGTTTATCTTGCGCTTCAATAGCCATTGACTTAACGTTTAGAGCCGAAGTCAAACCGTTTTGAACCACCAATTGGATTTGCTTGGCTATCAAGCTGACGTTGAAAATAGCGACTTCGTCGAATGAGCCATGCATGAAGGC
This sequence comes from uncultured bacterium, assembly GCA_964451145.1. Lineage (GTDB taxonomy): Bacteria > Poribacteria > WGA-4E > WGA-4E > UBA9662 > TMED15. Next base: position 34,861 of record CAYVHK010000016.1, read on the forward strand.
ATGATGTGCCAAAAAATTCCCCATTACTACTTCTTGTTCTTTGTTATCTGTATTCATAACGTTGGCTTTACCAAATTTCTTTCACAATTTTTCGACCACATCCTCCCAATCCTACATTTGGTATATATCTGTTATCAGACATTAGCATAAAGTGTAAATATGACGTAAATGGTATGTTGTATTGAAGTGTGGCATACTGATACTGATGAAGCTAGGATTTTTGAGGAAAAATTGGATGTTTTTGGAGAACTGATATCAGAAGTAGAAGTGGATAAAAAATTAGTAGCGGGCTAACCGACTGATAATAGGAGAATTTTGAAATGGATAAAACCAAATTTCGAGGAGAACTAACATTGAGAACCTTAGCTATGCCTGCAGATACTAATGCTAATGGTGACATATTTGGAGGTTGGCTAGTATCACAAATGGATTTGGCTGCAGGAATAATGGCTAAATCCTATGCCAGATCCAGAGCGGTTACAGTAGCGATTGAAACTCTCAGCTTTAAAAAACCAGTTTCAGTAGGTGATGTAGTGTGTATTTATTGTGACTTGTATGAAGTGGGTAAAACTTCAATGAAGATTTATGTCGCAGTTTGGTCTCGTAAGCCTGAAGTCAGTGAACGAGAAAAAGTAACGGAAGGTACTTTTGTATTCGTAGCAATTGATGATAAAGGAAGAGCGAAGGAAATTAAACATTGAATTCAACAGAAGAATGACTATAAAGTAATTTAGTAATTGAAGACTGATCATTGACCAAACGGAAATAAAAAAAGTCAGGCAAATACAAAATGATTTAGTTTGGGCGGTGCCTACTAGTGGATTCCTAAAGCTGGATTATTCCGTAACAAATTCTGTTTTAATATACTTTAGACTATATTTGATCAGCCAAAGATACTTTATAGTAGAGTGATTGATCCAAATTGCGACATTTTCCCAATATCCTTCATTCAAATGATTTCATCATCAACTGGCCTCATTCTTTGAATTAGTATTTTCTCGGTTCTTGATCTTTTCTCGGGGTTGATGAGATCTTCCAAATGCTTTTTGGTTGATAAAAATTCTGGCGATAAGAACTGGTCGGGTTTTCTTGGTCTTGATACGGGAATTTCCACGATCTCTTGCAGATGACCAGGTTTGGTTCCAAGAACAAAAATTCGATCTGCTAAATATATTGCTTCTTCGAGATCGTGTGTAATAAAAATAATGGTAATATCAATACCGCGCCAGATTTGTAGCAGATAGGATTGCATTTGAGCTCTAGTTTGCGCATCTAGGGCTCCAAATGGTTCATCCATCAATAGAATTTTCGGTTGGCTAGCCAAAGCTCTCGCAATGGCAACACGCTGTTTCATTCCTCCTGATAGTTGGTGAGGGTAGAGGTCAGAAAACTCACTTAAGCCAACCAAATTCAGCCAATCCATCGCCTCTATATCGGCTTGCCTGCGACTAGACTTTGACATTGTTAAGCCAAACATAACATTCTTTTTTATGGTTAACCAAGGAAACAGCGTATAGTTTTGAAAAACCATTCCTCGATCTGAACCTGGTTTTTCAATTGGTTGTGAATCTAACAGAATACTTCCGGACGTTTGTTTTTCCAAGCCAGCAATAATTCGAATGAGAGTTGATTTTCCACAACCGGAAGGGCCAATTACACAAATAAATTCTCTGTGGTGAACACAAAACGAAATGTCATTGAGGGCAACCAGATCACCTTCCCCATCCTGAAAGATTTTATTCAGCGATTCTACTCTTAATAAAATTGAGCGCTGCTTAATACGATCGAACCTTTTACGAACCGATTCAGATTGGAGTTTATATTGATCTGATTGAATGTAATCTGACGTCATGATTCCCTTTCTTCCCAAATAAATATCCGATTTCCAATCAATCCCAAAATTTGGTCTGTTAGAAAACCGATTAAACCAATGATAATAATTCCAGCAAAAACATTGTCATAGTTTCTATATTTAGCCTGTTGCGTAATGAAAAGGCTAATACCTGATTTGGCACCGATGATTTCAGCAACAATTAGGTAAGTCCAAGCCCAGCCAAGTAATATGCGCATGTCACGATATAATTCCGGTAGAATACCAGGCACGATGACATTCGTAATCAGCCTTATCCGATCTGCCCCTAATGTTTGCGCGGTTTCAATTAATGAGTGGTCAAACTGACGAGTTGTGTTGGCAATAACCAGCACCTGTTGAAAAAATGTGCCAATAATAATAATTGTGATCTTTGGCGCATCGTTAATACCAAGTATAGCAACAGCTAAGGGACCGAAGGTAGGGGCTGGCATGTAGCGTACGAAATCAACAAATGGTTCACTTATACGTGAAAAAAAGGGAAATGATCCACACAAAATACCAAGTGGCACACCCACTATCGAGGATAACACAAACCCCCAAAAGATAACCTCAATACTATCCCATATATTTTGGTGTAACCACTTCTCACCTTTTCTCCTAGGAGGTGTTTTGAATGCAATGTACAGTGATTTAACGACTTGATGGGGTGCCGGGAGATAACTTGGATTTACCCGAATACCAACAGCATGTCGTCCACCGTCTGTAGTGATTCGTTGGTTTTCTTGCTGAAAGTCTTTCTTGTCAATCCGGTCGTTTTCTCGAAAATAGGTGTCACCAGATTGTTGAATCAAGATCTGAGGATGCCACAGGAAAGGCAGATAACTAAATGCTGACCAAATTGTCAAAGGTAACACAAATGCAATCACGGATAACCAAAAATTTGCCTTTGCCGAAAGAGAAACTCTGACTAAAAAGTAATTCTGAATTTGCATAGGCAATTACAGGAGCGAGCTCAATTTAAAGAATTTGTCAAGGAGGGATCTAAGTATTTGTCCCCAAATTCGGCTTTAGAATAAACACCGTACTTAACGTTGAAGTTATCCCCAATCTGACTAGAACCGTAGACTGAAGAAAAACCTTCCCCTTTTTTAAATAACTTTTTGGCTTCATCTAGGGTTAAAATGTGGGTTCCTTTTAGAATTCCTTTATACTCTTCTGGACTAATTTGAACCCGAGCGCTTAAAATTTCTAGCATCTCAGCCTCATTTTTCGAATCCTTCATGTAATCGACAATTCTGTACCATACTTCAACTACCGCCAGCCAATCATTGCGATTTTTGGCTAAACTTTCGCTGGACACGTAGAGCAAATCGTAGATTAACCCTTTTGCATCTGCGCTAGTAAAGATCGGTTTCGAACCAGAAACGACTTTGAGTGCTTGACCGGAGTTGGGCTGCCACG